>JAFAYP010000496.1 GCA_019240305.1 Solirubrobacterales bacterium | reverse complement strand
CGCGCTGACCCTCAGCCGTCTCGGCACCCGACGTCCGCGCATGCCCGACGCAGATCCGGGTAACCGGCGTTCCTGATGGACTGCGCGCGAGGACAGCTGCTGGTGGCCGGGCCCGCCCTGCTCGATCCGAACTTCTGGCGCACCGTGGTGCTGATCGTCGAGCACAACGAGGACGGCGCCCTCGGCCTGGTGCTCAACCGCCCGTCCGAGACCAGCGTCGGAGAGGCCGTCCCCCAGCTCAGCGCGCTGCTCGATCCCGAAGAGCAACTGTTCATCGGCGGCCCGGTCCAGCCATCGGCGGTAATCGTCCTGGCCGAGTTCGAGGATCCCAGTGACGCGGCGCTGCTCGCCTTTGAAGACGTGGGGGTGCTCGGCACCGGCCCCTCGGAGGAGGACCTGGCAGTCAACATCCGGGCCGGCCGGGCGTTCCTGGGTCACGCCGGCTGGGGGCCGAGTCAGCTCGACGGCGAGCTCGAGCGCGGCGACTGGATCCTCGAGCCAGCCAAGCTCGAGGACGCCTTCTCGGGCGAGGCGCGCGGGCTGTGGTCAGAGGTACTGACCCGCAAGGGGGGAAGCTACGCCCTGGTCGCGCGCATGCCCGCAGATCCCTCGATGAACTGATCGGGCCAGGCTTCTACGATCACGGTCATCGCGCACGATCACGCACACGCGCACGGCCATCTGAACCGCGACACCGAGCAGCGCTCGCTGGTGGTGGCGCTGGTCCTGATCCTCGCCTTCATGGCGGTCGAGATCGTGGCGGGCGTCCTGGCCTCCTCGCTCGCCCTGCTCTCCGACGCGGGTCACATGCTGACCGATGCCGCCGCGCTCGGCATGTCGCTGGCCGCCGCCCGCCTGGCCGCCCGCCCAGCCTTGGGATCGATGACCTACGGAATGGGACGCGCGGAGATCCTGAGCGCACAGGCCAACGGGCTCACGCTGCTGGTTCTGGCTGGGCTGATCGTGTACGGCGCGGTGGTGCACCTGGTCTCACCACCGGAGGTCACCGGTGCTCTGGTGCTGGCGGTGGCCCTGGTCGGCATGGGAGTCAATGTCGTGGCCGCGCGCATCCTCATGGGCGGGGGCGATGGCGAGCGAAGCCTGAACGTCGAAGGCTCCTACCGGCACATCCTCACGGATCTCTACGGGTTCATCGCCACCGCGATTGCCGCCGCCGTGATCCTGACCACCGGCTTCGACCGCGCCGACGCGATCGCCTCGCTGCTCATCGCCGGCCTTATGCTCCACGCGGCCTGGGGCCTGCTGAAGGCATCGGGGCGCGTGTTCATGGAGGCCGCTCCAGCCGGGCTGAACCCCGAGCAGATCGGCCATGCGCTGGCCGGACAGCCCGGAGTCGTTGAGGTGCACGACCTCCACGTTTGGGAAGTCACCTCGGGCTTTGCCGCCCTGTCCGCGCACGTGGTGGTGCGCCGGGGCGCCGACTGCCATGAGCTGCGCCGCTCGCTGGCCGACCTGCTCGAGGAGCGTTTCCACATCCACCACACCACGCTTCAGGTCGACCACGAGCCGGCACCGCTGCAGATTGAGATGGCCGCCCCTCCCGGCCGCGAGCGCGAGCAGCGATAGACTCGCCGCCCATGAAGGTCGTCAAGCCGGGCGCGGATCGGGATGTTCCGCGTGGCGTCGTGGGCGGCAGCGAGATTTCTCAGGCCACCACCGGTGCGCAGAACATCTACATGGCGGTGTTCCGCGTTCCGCCGGGCGCGCAATCGCGTCCGCACTACCACGAGAACTGCGAGAGCGCGGTGTACATGCTGTCCGGTTCGCTGCGCGTCAAGTGGGGCGATCGCCTGGAGCACGAGCTGATGCTCGAGCCGCGCGACCTGGTCTACGTCCCCCCGCGCGAGACCCATGTGCTCGAGAACGTCTCGGACAGCGAGCCGGCCGAGTACGTGGTGGCACGCGATTCGCCGCTCGAGGACGCGGTGATCGTGCCCTGGGCCGAGGCGCCCCGCACGAGCATCCCGGGCTGACGGCCGGCGATCAGATCGCGGCCCCGGGATCGAGCACGACGTAGTTACCGTCGTCGAGCACGAACATGCCGCCGTGCACGAGGACAGCGCCGGCGCCGGCCGGCCCGCGCAGGAGCGCCGCCTTGCTCAGCATCTCGGCTTCGGTGGCGGTCGGCGCCAGCGCGGTCACCTGCACGATCCCGGTGAAGGCCGGACGCCCGCTTGCCGGGTCGAGCAGGTGATGCGAGACGTGGCCGTCCCCGTCCAGCCAGCTGCGTTTGCCGATCCCGCTGGTGGCCACGCCGCCGCCGCGCCGCACGAACGTGTGCAGGACGGCGTCCTCGAACGGGCTGGCCACGTGCACTTCGCGGGCCGGTGCGTGGCACCCGCCGAGGCGCAGGTCGCCGCCACAGTCGACCACGAACGCTTCGTGGCCGGCCAGCTGCGCGGCAAGCTCGTCGGCGAACACGCCCTTGGCGATCCCGCCAGGATCGATCCGCACGCCGGCCGGCCGGGTGACCGAGCCGGTGCGCCGGTCGGTCGCGACGAGCCGCCAGCGGGCCTCCGCGGCCGGCGCACCGGGCCGCCGCGCCGGAGCGATGGCCAGCGCGAGGCCCAATGGCAGCCCGGGGCCCTCGTAGTGCGATTCGTAGCCGGCCTGCTCGATCTCGGCGAGCAGCGTGGGATCGACCAGCCCGTCGGTCGCCCGCGCCGCCTGGAGTCCAGCCTCAACCACCCGCCGCATCAACGGGCTGACCGCAACGGTCTCGCCGGTGGCCTCGTTGAGCCGGGTCAGCTCGCTGCCGGGCTCAAAACGCGAGAACTGGGCGTGCCAGCCGAGCAGGCGACGGCGTGCCGAGGCGACCGCGGCGACGGCCTCGTCCGGGCGGGGGTCGGCCACGATAACCGTGCAGCGGGAGCCGAAGCAAGCGAACGTCTCGCGCTGCTCGACGGGGGCCTCGATCAGGGCACTCATGACTGGCTCGTGGTCACGCTGCTCACGCCGGAGCCGCTCGAGCTCGCGCCTGAGCTGCTGCTCGTCGTGCCCGAGCTGCTGGTCGCGGTGGTCGTGCTCGGGGTCGACGCGCCGGTGCTCACCGATGAGGTGGTCGCGGCGCGCGTGGCCAGCGCCGGGTCGTGGCCGGAGACGAGCACGATCGTAATCGCCAGCCAGGCGGCGACGAACAGGGCCACCGAGCCCGAGATGACGCGGCGGCGAATCTTGCGCACCCGCGCAGCCCGCTCGCTGCGCACCGCCTGGCCGCGGGCGCGTGCGGCGGCATGGTTGGAGTCGGTCATGGGTCGTGTACCTCGTGGTCGGAGTCAGAAGAATCTCAGCGTCGCGATCAGCTTCGACCCCGCCCCTATCAGCCGCGTGAGGGAGCACTAAGAGATGCGTATGAGCCGTGAGGCGCCAGGGGCCGTTCAGCGGCGCCGGCGATGGACGCCCCGCCCCAGCTCCGAAGCGTGCGCACGAGGGTTCTCGAGCGCGGCCCGCGCCGCACCCGCGAACGACCCGCCGGAGAGGAGGCGCGGCGCGATCAGCAGCACCTTGCTGGCGCCACCCCGCCGGCCAGGACGACCGCGCGACCGCCGAGGAGACCATCTCTGAGCACCGTCATCCGCGGAACACCGTATCCGCTGACACCGCGGGAGTAGGATCGCTGCCCTACACCAGGGAAGGAGGGAACCCACGATGCTGTCCTACGCACACGGCGCCCATTCGGAGCCGCTGCTCGGCGAGACGATCGGCCACAACCTCGAGCGGACGATCGCCCGTGTTCCGGACTCCGAGGCGCTCGTCTCCTATCAGCAGGGCGTGCGCTACACCTACGCCGAGTTCGGCGAGGCCGTCGACCGGCTCGCCGGCGGCATGCTGGCCGCCGGACTGCGCCGGGGCGATCGCGTGGGCGTGTGGGGGCCCAACCGGGCCGAGTGGGTGCTCACGCAGTACGCCACCGCCAAGGCCGGCCTGATCATGGTCAACATCAACCCGGCCTACCGTGTCGCCGAGCTGCAGTACGCCCTCGGGCAGTCGGGCTGCCGCTGGATCATCTCGACCCAGGAGCTCAAGGGCTCGGACTTCGTGGCCATGGTCGATCAGGTCCGGGCGGATCTGCCGAGCCTCGAGCGGGCGGTGTTCTTTCAGACCTCCGACTGGGAGCAGATCGCCTCAGGCGAGGGATTCACCGGCGATCTGCGCGCGCTTGGCGACGAGCTCGACTTCGACGACCCGATCAACATCCAGTACACGAGCGGCACCACCGGGTTCCCCAAGGGCGCCACGCTCACCCACCACAACATCCTCAACAACGGCTACTTCATCGGGGGCCTGCTGGGCTACACCGAGAAGGACCGGATCTGCATCCCGGTGCCGCTGTATCACTGCTTCGGCATGGTGCTCGGCAACCTCGCCGCTACCGCGCGCGGTGCCTGCATGGTGTATCCGGCCGAGACGTTCGATCCGGCGGCCACGCTCGAGGCCTGCGACCGGGAGCGCTGCACGAGCCTGTACGGCGTCCCCACGATGTTCATCGCCGAGCTCGGGCACGAGCGCTTCTCGGAGTTCGACTACGGCGCGCTGCGCACCGGGATCATGGCCGGCTCGCCCTGCCCGGTCGAGGTCATGAAGCGCGTGATGACCGACATGGGAATCGAGGAGATGAGTATTGCGTTCGGGATGACCGAGACCTCGCCGGTCACCACCCAGACGGGCCGCGTGGAGACGATCGAGAACCGCTGCGCCACCGTCGGCCAGGTCCACCCCCACGTCGAGATCAAGATCGTCGACCCGGACACCGGCAAGACCGTGCCGCGCGGCCAGCCCGGCGAATTCCTCGCCCGCGGCTACGTGGTCATGCAGGGCTACTGGAATGATCCAGAGCGCACGACCGACGCGATCGATGCCCAGCGCTGGATGCACACCGGTGACCTGGCCACCATGGACGAGGACGGCTACGTGCGGATCGTCGGACGGATCAAGGACATGGTCATCCGGGGCGGCGAGAATGTGTACCCGCGCGAGATCGAGGAGTTCCTCTACACCCATCCGAGCGTCGCCGACGTGCAGGTGATCGGCGTCCCCGACGAGCGCTACGGCGAGGAGCTGATGGCCTGGATCATCGCCCGACCCGGCGCCTCGCTCACCGAGGACCAGGTCAAGGAGTTCTGCAAGGGGCGGATCGCCCACTACAAGATCCCTCGCTACGTGAAGCTGGTCGACTCCTTCCCGATGACCGTCACCGGCAAGGTGCAGAAGTTCAAGATGCGCGAGGTGGCCACCGAGGAGCTCGGCCTGGCCGGGGCCGCGTCGGTGGTTACGGCCTAGCGGGGGCCGCCTGCGGCGGCGTCCATGGGTCCGGTTCCGCCGGGCATCCGTGCCCGGCGGCGGCGCGCCGCCCCGCCGGGAGCGTGCGTTCTCCATGCTCAGCGGCGCCCGCGCTCGGCCGCCGATGCGCAGTTCGCCACGCCGCTGCGATCGGCACGGCAGGAGCCGCGCATGACCCCGCCTAGGCCGCGGATAACACGCCACGCGCGGTGCCCTCGTCGAACGCGTGACCAGTTAGCCGTCCCTCACGCGGACAATGCGTCACGCTCGCGCATAACGGCGGCGGGTGACGGATAAACGGGTCCTCCCGCTGGCCCCTCCGCTCGAAGAGGGGCCCGCGCTCGGCACGGCTACTACGCAGCCTGGACCGGCTGCCGTCGCTTTGCTCGCGCCGCGCGGCGTACGCCCCGCCGCCCCACCAGGCGGTCGCCACCGCGTAAAGCGTGCATTACGCGTCACGCAACGGGTCGCGAGCGCGGCGTGACGCGTTGAGCATCCCCCAGATGCATAGTGCGTCACGGTCCCGTGGGTAGCCGCGGCGTGACGCACTAAGCACCCAGTACGCGGAACCTCTCCACCACCACCTCGGTGTCGTCATCGAGCACGGGCGGCCGGCGAAGCTCGGGAAGGACCTCTCGCCGCCAAAAGCCCTCGTGCGCCTCTCGCCACTCAGCGACCGAGCGAAAGCCCTCGCCTTCGTCGCGCGCGAGGCGCTCGTCTGCGTCGCCCAGACGGATGACCGAAACCTCCAGCGTCTCTACCACCGCGACCTCCTCACCCGCGGAGTCGACCATCGCCCAATGCTGACCAGGCATAGGGAGCGACTCTCCCTCATCTTCGTACTGTGCGAGCAGCGACGACGTCGCGATCTTCTCGCCCGCCAGAGCAGCCGCTACGAGCCGGTCGCGCAACGGCCCCGGCGCCCCCAACTCGAACAGGCCCGCGCTCGGCAGCACTACGGTGCGGCCGGAGCCGGCCGCCGGCGTTTCGCCCGCGCCGCCCGGCGTGCGCCCCGCCTCCCCACCCGCGCGAGCTCGGTGTGCAGCTCGCGGATGCGTTCGAGGATGTAGGTCGCGGCCTCCTGCTGCTGCTCGCGACTGGAGTGCTGCACGGGCTCGAACCGGAACGGCGAGCCGAACTGAATCGTCACCTTGGGAAACCGCAGCCGCTTCCAGTTGCGCACCTGGTAGGAGCCGAGGATGGCCACCGGCACGACCGGCACGCCGGACTCGAGGGCCAGGCGCCCGATGCCCGGACGCGCCTCGTCGGCCAGCTTCCCGGTCCGCGAGCGCCCCCCCTCGCAGTACATGACCACCGCCCCGCCGCGGGCCAGGATCCGGAACGCGGTGATGAACGTCTCCTCGTCCTGATGGCCGCGTCGTACCGGGAACACGCCGCCGTGGCTGAACACCCACGCGCCGACTCCCTTGAACAGCTGCGACTTGCCCATGAACTGGACCCGCCGGCGGATGAACGCGCCGGTGAAGAAGTGGTCCATGAACGAGGCATGATTGGGAGCGAGGATCACCGGCCCGTTGGGGACGTTCTCGGTACCGAACCCCCGCGCCCGGTAGGCGAGCAGCGCCCACACCACGGTGGCCACCCGGACCACCTCGTAGACCTTGGCCTCGGGCTCGTGGTCGCGGACCAGCGCGTGGTAGGAGTCGAACGCCTCCTTGGGGCGCGGGTCCTTGTAGACCTGCGGCTTGATCTCGACGTCGGGCATGGCTCGCGGTCGATGGCCTGGGCTACCCGGTCAGCGGCAGCACCATCGCCGGCGTCTCGATCTCGTGCTCGCCGGTCGTGGGCACCACCGCGGTGCCGATCGCGAAGAACTCGATCACGTGCGACCCCCAGCCGTGGCTGCGCTCGATGATGCGGGCGCCGACGATCCCGCCCGCCCGGAGCTCGTCCGCTTCGCGCTGCATGCGCTCCATTGCCAGCTCGCGGGCCTCGTAGAGCGCCTGCGTGTAGTTCGGCATCTCGACGTTGCGACCCACCTGCTTGAGCGAGGCCAGCATCCCCTGGCGGCCGACGTGGTAGACGCAATTGCCCATCACCAACCCGACCGGCCGGTAGCCCGCCCGCAGCAGCGTGGCGAAGTCCTGGCCGCTCAGATCGCTGGTGAACGGCCGTCCGTTGGGAGCGCGGTGCAGCTCACCACCGCGGTGCTTGACCGCGGTCCCGACCGAGATGAACTCGGCCAGGTCGGCGCCCCATTCGTAGCGACCGATGTCCAGGCGGACGCCGACGATGCCGTCGGCGCCGAGCTGGTCGGCCTCCTCCTCCATGCGCGTCATGGCCAGCTCGCGCGCGTGGTACATGGCCTGGGTCAGGACACCCAGCTCCTGGCTCTGATTCCAGCCCGCCTGCTGGAAGCCGATGTGGTAGATCGAGCTGCCCAGGACCAGGCCGAGCGGCTCGAACCCGGACTGCTTGACCAGCAGGAACTCGTTGACCGACAGGTCGCTGGTGAAGAATCCGCGCGCGACCTCCTGCTTCATGCGCTCGATGCGCTCGCGCCCCGACTCGGGGATGCCGGCCAGCGATCCGGCCTCGTAGGTGGCCTGGTGGGGCGCCTCGGCCGGCGCGAGGGTCTGGGGCTGAGCTCCGGCGTCCGTCTGCGGGTTATCGGCAACGTCGTCGTCGTCTCGTCTCAGGAATCCCATCGTCTCTCCTTCACATCACTGGATTAGAAGGCGCTCGAGCGCCTGTCGGGTGGCTTCGCTGCGGCTCGCCTCGGCCGCCAGCGCCTCGCCCAGCATGGCCAGCCAGGCGTCGATCTCTAGCGCCTCGTTCTTCAGGACGATTCCCGCCGACAGCCTCGCGCACCTGGTCTGAACCCCGCCGCGCTCGGCGCGCAGCTCCAGGCGCCGGTCCCCGAGATCGACCGTCACGCTGCGCACGGTCTTCGGCCCGAACATCCCGCTGCGCTGCCGGTCCACCCGGACCCGCGCCGGCACCGCCTCCTCCAGCTTCGCGGCCATGCTCTCGACGAACGCGCCCAGATCGCTTGAGTCCGCTCGCAGCGAGGCGGCCAGCAGGTCCATGTCCAGCGCGGACTCGTCGGGCGTCACGTGCTCAGGCTACTCGACGTGTTTCGTCCGGTCATCACCGGAAAGCTCCGTGATATGGCGACTCAGACCACATCGGTCCCAGATTTGGACCTAAATGACGGAAATGGCGTGCCCCAGGGCAAGAACGACCAGACCGCCACGCGAGCTTGGCTGCGGATCGTGGTTCTCGTCGCGGCGCTGCTGGCCGTCCCGGCGGTAGCGAGCGCGGGCAGCTCGCGGACGCTGGCCATCAACTGCGGCCTCAAGCAGTACAAGCCGCGCCAGATCATCCTGAGCTGCGGCGACGCCGGCATTCGGGTCGACCATCTGAAGTGGTCGAGTTGGACCAGCACGAAGGCCGTGGCCACCGGCTCCTACACCGAGAACACCTGCTCGCCGAACTGCGCCGCCGGCCATACGGTCAGCCGGCCGGTGAAGGTCACGCTGTTCGCCCGGGGCATATGCCCGGGGCAGCCCGGCCATGTGTTCGCGAACGCCCGGTTCGCGTTCCCGAAGGGAGCGCCACCGTACGCGTACCGCCACTTCGGGTTCCTCTGCCCCGTCTAACCGGGCAGACGCCTCGCCCGGTCGCATATCCTCCGGCCCGTCCCACGAGACAGGAGGCTGACCAGCTTTGCCCGACGTCGAGGCCCACATCACCGGAACCGTCTGGAAGATCGAGGTCGAGGTCGGTGACAGCGTGCAGGAGGGCGACACGGTGGTGATCCTCGAGTCGATGAAGATGGAGATGCCGGTCGAGGCCGAGGACCCCGGCGTGGTCAAGGAGATTCTCGTCGAGGAGGGCCAGTCGGTCTCCGAGGGAGACGCGCTCGTTGTCCTCGAGTAGTCCGCGGGATGAGGGCGAGCCGGCGCCGGGCGGCCGCCTGCTGGTCGACGAGCCGGCACCGGGCGTAGCCCGGCTCACCATCTCAAACCCCGCCAAGCGCGGCGCGCTCGACCACTCGATCCTCGACGGCTTTGTCCAGACGCTGTCGGCGATCGATGCGCGCTGCGTGATCGTCACCGGCGAGCAGTCGACGTTCTCGGCCGGCTACGACATCGGGGATCTGCGCGACGGCGCGTTCCAGGCCCAGGCCGAGCGCCTGGTCGCCCATCCGTTCAGCGGCGCACTCGAGGCACTCGAGGCGTATCCGTTCCCGACCCTGGCTGCGCTCAACGGTCATACCATCGGCGGAGGACTGGAGCTCGCGCTGGCCTGCGACCTGCGGATCGCGGCCGCAACGATCGCGCTGGCCATGCCCCCGGCGAAGCTCGGCCTCGTTTACTCACACACCGGGATCCTCAAGTTCATCGAGACGATCGGCGCGCCCCGCACCCGCGAGCTGTTCCTCGTCGGCCGCCGAATCGACGCGCGCACCGCCCGCGAATGGGGTCTGGTCAACGCGATCGCCGAAGAGGGGCGGATCGCGGAGCAGGCGGTCGAGCTCGCGCGCGAGATCGCCGCCAACGCGCCTCTCGCCCAGCGAGGCAACAAGCGCGTGATCGGCGCGGTGTTGAGTGCCCGGGCGGCAATCGATCCGGAGACCGCGCGCGAGTTGATCGAGCTCCGACAGGCCTGCCTTGCATCCGAGGACTTCCGCGAAGGTGTTCGCGCATTTTCCGAGAAGCGCCCGCCGCAGTGGCGTGGGCGCTGATCCGTCCGGCGGCACACTTACGCTGAGACCGCCCGATGCCGCCGCAGGTTGACCTGTAGGGAGACCGCATGATCGAGATCGAAGCCCGTCTGAGCGAGCTGCGCGCGATGGGTCTCTGGCGCCGAATCCGCCTCGTGAGCGGACCGCAGGGGCCGCACGTGGTGCTCGACGGCAAGCCGGTCCTCCTGCTGTGCTCCGACAACTATCTCGGGCTCGCGAACCATCCGCGCGTGCGCGAGGCAGCGGCCGATGCGGCCATGCGCTGGGGGGTCGGCGCGGGGGCCTCGCGGGTGGCCTCGGGCACGATGACCGTTCACCGGCGGCTCGAGGAGCGCCTGGCCGCGTTCTCGGGGCGTGAGAGCGCGCTGCTGTTCGGCTCGCACCTGGAGGCGAGCGCCGGCGTCATCGCTGCCCTGGCCCGGCCCGGCGACGTGGTGTTCTCCGACCAGGACAATCACGCCTCGCTGATCGACGGCTGCCGGCTCTCCCGCGCGGAGGTGTTCGTCTACGACCACGGGGACACCGAGCACCTGGCCTGGGGGCTGGCTCAGGCCCAGGGGCGCTCGGCGCTGATCGTCACCGAGTCGGTGTTCTCGCTCGACGGCGATGTGGCCCCGCTCGAGGATCTCGTCGAGCTCGCTCAGCACCACCGGGTGCGGCTGCTGGTCGACGAAGCCCACGCCACCGGCACGCTCGGCCCGGGCGGTCGCGGTGCGCTCGCCGAGTACGGCCTGGAGGATCAGGTCGACGTCATCATCGGGTCGCTCGGCAAGGCGCTCGGCTCGCATGGCGGCTTCGTGGCTGGCGACCGCGTGATGATCCAGTATCTCTTGAACGCCGCTCGTACGGCGATCTTCTCGACCGCTCCGCCCCCTCCGGCGGTGGCGGGTGCGCTGGCCGCCCTTTGCCTGCTCGAGGAGCGACCCCGCCTGGTCGACAAGCTGCGGCTTGCCGCGGCGACCCTGCGGGCCGGCCTCCAGGACGAGGGCTTCGACCTGCGCGCCTCGGGCACGCATGTGCTGCCGATCGTGGTCGGCGACCCGGAGCTCGCCGTGCGGATCTGCGAGCTGGCCCTCGCCCGCGGTGTGTTCGCCCATCCGATCGTGCCACCCGCGGTCCCCGCCGCTGAAGCGCGGGTGCGCCTTGCGGTGATGGCCTCGCATCGCGCCGAGGAGCTGCGTGCGGCGGCCGTCGTGCTCGGTGCAGTCGCCCGCGCCGCTGGGTTTGACCCCAGGGCGTCGGTCGCCTTCGACGAGCCAGACGAACCGGATTACCAGCCGGATCAGGAGCCGCAGCTCGACGAGCGCTATCAGCCCGCCCACGCCGGCCCGTTCGACTACGAGAGGATCGCGCATGCGGCCTGAGACCGCAGCGGCCGGCGGCTACCCGTCGTAGGGCTCGAAGTCCCGCTTGCGCGCCCCGCACACGGGGCAGAACCACGTCTCCGGGATGTCCTCGAATGCGGTGCCCGCCGGGATCCCGCCGTCGGGATCGCCCTCGGCGGGGTCGTAGATGAAGCCGCATGATCCGCAGATCCACTTCACGCGCCGAAGGCTAACGGCGAGTCGGGGAGAATGCGGCGAGATGGGGAGCGCGCACTGAGCACCGATCGGCCGGGACCAGGGCAGCCGCTCAACCTCGGCGCGAGCACCGAGCCGCGCCCCGCCGGCACGGTGATCCTGCTGCGGGGCGGCGCGACCGGACTCGAGGTGCTGCTCGTGCGCCGTAACCCGAGCGCCCGGTTCATGGGTGGCGCCTGGGTGTTCCCGGGCGGAGCCGTCAATCGCAACGAGGGAGGCGGCGACCGCGCTCACCGGACCGCCGCCATCCGCGAGCTCGAAGAGGAGGCGGGCATCGCGCTGGCCGATCCGGGCGCGCTGGTTGCCTTCTCGCGCTGGATCACGCCGGCCGAGGTGAGGGTCCGCTTCGACACCTGGTTCTACCTGGCTCCGGCACCACCGGGCGCCGAGGCGCGCCCCGACGGCAGCGAGGTGGTCGACGCGCGCTGGTACACCCCGGCTGAGGCGCTCGAGGCCCGCCATCGGGGAGAGCTGTTCCTCGTCTTCCCGACCATCAAGCACCTCGAGCAACTCTCGAGCTTTTCATCAGCCGACGACCTGCTGGACCATGCTCGCGGCCGCGAGGTTCATCCCGTGCAGCCTCGGATCGTGCGCCAGGGCGAGACGGCCCGGATCGTCCTGCCCGGCGAGCCGGGCTACGCCGACTGAGCACCTCCCCGGCGGCGCCCGCGACCATATACTCGCGGGCGTGACGGCCTCGCTGCCCGCCGACGTCCAGGCGGTGTTCGATCGATTCATCACCACCGAGCTGACCACCGTCGACCGCTCCGGCCAGCCGATCACCTGGCCGGTGACGCCGTACTACCGGCCGGGCGATCCGTGCATCGACGTCACCACCGGGCTCGGCTATCCGAAGAAGGCCAACGACGCGCAGGCCAACCCGCTGGTCGCGTTGCTGTTCTCCGATCCGACCGGGTCAGGGCTCGAGCATCCCCCGACCGTGCTCGTCCAGGGCTCGGCCGAGGTGGACGACCACGACCTCGACGCCAATCGCGAGCGCTACGCACGTGAGTCAGCCGAGAAGCTGCCCGGCGCGATCAAGCTTCGGCCCCCGGAGGCGATCAGGCGATTCTTCGGCTGGTACTACAACCGGATCTACCTCCATGTCCGCCCCGAGCGGGTTTATGTGTGGCGCTCGCCGGCAACCGAGCCCGAGCTCTACGACGCGCACATGGAGGAGGTGCGCTCCGGCCACTCGGAGGAGCCAGACCGCTTCCACGCTGCTCCCGAGGGCGGCGCCACCAGCTGGCATCCCCGTCTGAGCGAGCTCGGCACGCGGTATCCGACCGCCGTTCTGTCGTTCGTTTCGCCCGATGGCTTCCCATTCGCCCTGCGCGTGGGCGTGCGCGCCGACCAACCGGCGCGCGTTGTGCAGATCGACGCCCCGGCCGAGGGCGCGCCGCTGCAACCGGGCCTGGCCTGCCTCACCGCCCATGCGCACGAGCCCCGCTTCACCGCCATGCGGAACTTCCAGGTCCGCGGTGACCTCGTCGAGCTCGACGGCGGCTGGGTTCTGATCCCGCACAAGCTCGTCGGTGGACTCGAGGTGCAGTCCACACGCCTCGCGCTGATCCGCGCCAACGCCGGCAAGGCGATGCGCTTTCACCGGACCGCCAAGCGGGAACTGGCGCGACGGGGCTAACCAACCACTGACCGGACGGGCCACCCGGCCCCAGTGACGCCGCGCGCCGGCGCGGCCCCGATCAAGAAGCCGCCGCCTCCTCCTGCGAGATCACGTGCATGACCGCGTTGATCAGCGCCAGGTGGGTGAAGGCCTGCGGGAAGTTGCCCAGATGCCGGCCGGTGCGTGCCTCGAGCTCCTCGGCATAGAGCCCGAGCGGCGAGGCGTGGGCCAGCAGGCGCTCGCACAGCTGCGTGGCTCGCTCCGCCTCGCCGATCTCCGCCAGCGCGGATACCAGCCAGAACGAGCAGATCAGGAACGTCCCCTCCTCGCCCGATAGCCCGTCGTCGGTCTCCTCCACGCGGTAGCGCAGCACGAAGCCGTTCTCCTGCAGCTCGTCGGCGATGGCCAGCACGGTGGCGCGCACTCGCTCGTCGTCGGCCGGCAGGAA
>JAFAYP010000366.1 GCA_019240305.1 Solirubrobacterales bacterium | reverse complement strand
CCGATCACCAGCCCGGCGATCCCGAGCGGCTTGTACAGCGCGATGCTCACGATCGCATCGACGACCATGTTCATCGCCGCCAGCTTGGTCGGGATCCAGGGCCGCTGAACCGCGAAGAAGGTCCGCGTCAGCAGCAGGTTCAGGCCGGCGAAGGGCAGGCTGAACGAAAACCAGAACAGCGCGGTCGCCACGTAGTGCGTCGACTGTGCAGTGAAATGCTGATGCTGGAAGACCACTCGCGTGATCGGTGTCGCGAGGACGAGCATGAGCGCCGCGGAGGGGATCAGCAGGAGATTGATCTGGCGCATCCCGTTGCCCACCGCGGCGCGGATGCCCGTCGGGTCGCGGCGCACCGCCATCCGGCTCAGGGTGGGGAACAACACGGTCGCCACCGCAACGCTGAACACCCCCTGGGGCAGCATGTAGATCCGGAACGCCTGGTTGATCGCCGCCGGCGCGTAGCTTCCGACCAGCGACCCGAAGCCGGCGTTGATGAAGATGTCGAGGTTGACGATCCCGATGCTGAGCGTCACCGGCACGAACAGGATCAGCACCTGGAACACGCGCGGGTCGCGCCAGTCGAAGCTGAAGGCGAGCCGGAAGTCGATCCGCCGCAGAGCGCCCACGACCATCAGGAACTGCACCACGGTCGCGGCCAGCCACGCGATCGCGTACGCGTACACCTGATTCTCCCCGTGGAACTGCCCGCGCAAGGCGATCAGGAGCACCAGGATCACGATGTTCCAGACCGCCGGCGTGAGGGCGGGAATCGTGAACTCGTCGTAGGCCTGCAGGACGCCGACGAGCAGCCCGGTCAGGCTCAGCAGCAGCACGACCGGGAACAGCACGCGGGACAGGCCGGCGGTCAGCGCGGCTGGGATCCCGCTGGCGGTGAACAGGGGCGTGACGAGGCCGGCGATCGCCAACCACACCAGGGTCAGCGCGCCGAGCGCCACGAGGATGATCCAGAACAGGGTCGCGGCCAGGCGGAACGCCTCGCGCTTTCGCCCCTCCTGCAGCAGCTCGGTGAACACCGGGACGAAAGCCGCGGACAGCGCCGCCTGCGAGAACAGGTTGCTGAACAGGTTCGGCACCTGCGAGGCGAGCGTGTATGCCGAATACGCGGCGCTCGTGCCGAAGAACGCAGCGCCGGCCACCTCGCGGCCAAGTCCGGCGATGCGCGAGAGCGCCGTGGCGATCGCGAAGATTGCCGTGTTGTCGGCAATGCGCCGACGGGGCGGCTCGCGTGGCGGCGGCGTGCCGGGCGGCTCCGGCGGCTGTGAGGGCGGGCGGGATCCGTCTCCACCGCTGCTGTGGGTATCGATCTGAACCAGGGCGGCTATAGTAGGGCCGCGCCGCGGCGGAACGCCCGCGGTCGTCACCTCCCTCCCCTCCCGCCCATGGCCAACATCAAGTCACAGCAGAAGCGGATCGTGCGCGCCGAGCGCGAGCGACTCGAGAACCGCCGCTACACCTCCAAGATCAAGACGTACTTCCGCCGGCTCGAGCGCGCGGTGGCCGACGGCGATGGAGCGCAGGCGGACACCGAGCATCGCGAGCTCGTGCAGACGATCGACAAGGCGGTCAAGCGCGGCGCGCTGCACCGCAACGCAGGTGCGCGCAAGAAGTCGCGCGCGGCGCGTCTGCGGCGCGGCTGATCCGGCGCCGATTCGGTGCAATCATGGTTGCGAGCGCGCCCCCGCGGGCGTAAGCCGGTAACTTAGGCGCCCTGATGGCGGAAGCGCTCGAGCCGGCAACTACCGGGACGAGCGGCATCGCCTTCGAGCTCGATCGCATCCAGATGTCGGGCGCGGATCGGCTCGAGGTAGGCGGCCGCTGGTTTGGCGTGCGCGGACGGCGGTTCATCCGCCCGAGCCTCACGCTGGTTGCCGACGAGGAGCACCGGCGCCTGCTCGCCGATCTCGACCACAAGCCGTGGGCGGCCGAGGACGGCGAGCCGTGGCTGGCCACCTTCCCATTCGAGAACCAAGAGGATCACTGGGTCGAGGCCGAGCTCAGCGTGGCCCCCGACATCACGGTGACCCTGCCCCTGCCGGGCGAGAAGCCTCGCGGGCGGCGCCGGCGCCCGGGAGCGCCGGCCGAGCGCGCGACGTCGGCGCGCCGCGGTGCGCCGTCGGCCGAGCTGGTCCGAGCTCGTCGCGAGATCCATCAGCTCCAGCGCGATCTCGAACGCCGCGACGCCGAGATTGCCGAGCTGTCCGCCGAGCTGGAGAAGCGCGGCGCCAAGCTCGGGGAGATCGCCGGAGCTCGCGACGCCGCCCGCGATGCCGGCGTCGCCGCCGCGGAGGAACGCGAGCGCCTGATGCGCGCGCGGGGCGAGGCTCTCACCTCGCGCGACGAGGCGGCCCGGCAACGCGACGCCGCCGTCCAGGAGCGCGAGGAGGCGGTGCGCCTGCGCGACGCGGCGCTGGCCGCGCGCGACGAGGCGCTGGCCGAACGGCGCGCCGCGCTTGAGGAGCGCGACGAGATCGCCACCCGGCTGAGCGCCGCGCTGGCCGCTCAGGAGGGTGCCCTCGGCGAGCGAGACGACTTTGCCTCCGAGCTCGATGCGCTGCAAGCCGAGCGCGACGAGGCGGCTCGTGCGCGCGACAGCGCCCTGGCCGCCCGAAAGCAGGCCGCGGCCGAGCGCGACGAGCTGTCCGCGACGATGGAGCGGCTACGCCTCGAACGTGACGATGCGATGGCCTCGCGCGGCGCGGCGCTCGTGATGCGCAACGCGGCCAACGCGCCGCCGAACTTCCGGCGCGAGAGCAACCGCCTGCTGCACTTCGCGCCGGCGTTGGTCGTGGTGATCATCGCGATCATCGCCGCGCTGCTGTTGCACGTGATCTAGGGGAGCCGGCCCGACCAGCGGGTCGAGCTCGCCCCGGCCAGCAGCAGAAACGCGAGGCCGCCGATGGCGAACGCGACCGTGACCTCGCGCTTGCGCGTGACGCTACCCAGGCGGTCGGCGAGCTGGTTGTAGATCGAGCTGAGCTGGTCCGCCGATTGCGCGTTGAACGAGCGCCCGCCGGACAGCGCTGCAATCTGCTGCATGAGCTGCGGATCCGGAGGTACGGCCACCGGCGCGGTGAACGGATCGGGGCTCTGCAGAACGCCGTTCGGGGTGCCGAGCGCCACCGTGTCGATCGGGATCCTCTCGCGCGCGGCCTGCTGCGCGACCGTGGTCACATCGACGCCGGCGTTGGCCGCCCCATCGGACAAGAGCACGATGGCCGAGGGCGGATGCTTGGGATCGGCCCCCCGCAGGAGCTGGAGCGCCAGCTCGAGCGCGTCGCCGGTGGCCGTGGCCCCGTTGGCGACCTGCCCATCGATGATCGCCTCGGCGGCGGCGTGATTTGCCTGCGGTGACTGCACGGCGTCGGGCGTGTCTGAGAAGGCGATCGCGCCGACCAGGGCATTCGCCGGCAGGCGCTTGATGAAGGTGTCGGCGGCCTGCTCGGCGGCTAGGAGCCGGGTCGGCTTGACGTCGGTCGCGGCCATCGACCCGGAGTGGTCGGTGACCAGCATGATCGAGGCCTGGTTGACCGCCGCGCTGTAGCTGACGTGTGGCCGGGCGAGGGCGAGGGCGAGCGCGGCGATCGCCGCCAGCGCGAAGACCGGCGGCACGCGGCGCCGCCACGAGCTGCCGGCGCCGACGGCGGCCAGCTGCAGCGTGGACAGCGCCGGGAAGCGCACCGCGTAGCGACGCGCGCGGCGACGAGCGAGGTGCGATGCGCCGATGGCCAGCGGGATCAGCGCGAGCGCGGCCAGCCAGATCGGCGCGGAGAAGCTCATCGCAGGTTGCGCCTCACCGGAGGTGGCGCCCGAGGGTCAGCAGCCAGTCCTGATCGGTGCAGAGCGCGACGTGATCGACCCGCAGGCGGCGGAGCTCGCGCGCGAGCGTCTCGCGGCGTTCGCGCTCGAGCGCGGCGAAGCGCTCGCGCAGCCGGCGGTTCGAGGTGTCCACGTCGACGCGCGCGCCGGTCTCGGGATCGACCAGCGCCAGGTGACCGACGGCCGGGAGCTCAGACTCGCGTGGATCGACGATCTCGGCGGCCAGGACGGAGTGGCGGATTCGCAGCGCGCCGATCGCGCGCTGCCAGCCATGCTGATCGCGGAAGTCGCTGATCGCGACCACCAGCCCCGGTGCTCGCGCCAGCCTGATGACCCGGGTCAATGCCTCGGCCAGGCCGTCCGCGTGGTGCTGGCCGTCCGGGGCAACGCCCTCGGCCAGCATCCGCCGCAGCGCCACGATGCCCGGCTTCGCGCCGCGCGGCGGGAGGACTCGCGGCGCCCCGGCTCCGAACGCCACGAGTCCTACGCTGCCCGCGCGGCGCACCCCAAGCCGGCCGAACACCAGCGCCACGCCCTCGGCCACGTCGGCTTTCAGCCGCAGGGCGGTGCCGAACGCCATCGACGGTGATATGTCGAGCACGATCCACGTGGTCATCGCGCGTTCGGGGACGTGCAGACGCACGTGGGGCTGCCCGGTGCGGGCGGTGGCCGCGGCGTCGATGTGGCGCACGTCGTCGCCGATCTCGTAGGGCCGGAGCTGGGCGAGCTCGGTGCCCGGGCCCACGCCGGAGGCGCGCCGGTCCCCCGGCAGCGTGCGAGCGACCAGCCGGCTCAGGGCGAGATCGAGGGCCTCGACCAGCGGCTGAGCCAGCGGACCCGGGCCTTGCCGGGCAGCGGGCGGCTCGAGCACCGTCGTGGTCACAGCGCCCTCGCGATTCGCGGGGTTCCGCTGTGGATCAGCTCCTCGCCGCGCGGCTCCGGCACCGCCGCCAATACGCGCTCGAGGAGCTGATCGGCGCTCACGCCATCGCTCAGCGCGTCGTAGGAGAGCACGATCCGGTGGCGCAGCACGTCCTGCGCGAGATCACGCACGTCCTCGGGAGCGACGTGCCCCCGGCCGCGCAGCAGCGCGAGCACGCGCGCCGACTGCACGAGCCCGATCGGACCGCGCGGGCTGGCGCCGAACTCGATCATCGGGGCGATGTCGTTCAGGTTGTGCTTGGCGGGGTGACGCGTGGCGTCCGCGAGGGCCACCGCGTAGCCGATCGTCTCGCGGTCGACCAGCACGGTCGCCGCCGCCTTTGAGTACCGGCTCAGATCGTGCAGGGCGAGGCGCTCCTGAACGACGGCCGGTTCTCTCAGGCTGCGCCCGACGACCGCCGCCTCCTCGCCGACGTCCGGATAGTCGACGAGGATCTTCATCAGGAACCGGTCGACCTGCGCCTCGGGCAACGGATACGTGCCTTCGGACTCGATCGGGTTCTGCGTGGCCATCACGATGAACGGCGCGGGCACCTCGTAGGTGGCGCCGCCGATCGTCACCTGCTGCTCCTGCATCACCTCGAGCAGTGCCGACTGCACCTTGGCCGGTGCCCGGTTGATCTCGTCGGCGAGCAGGAAGTTGCAGAACACCGGACCCAGCTCGGTCTGGAATGTGCCGGTGTCGGGCCGGTACACGCGGGTGCCCACGAGGTCGGCCGGCACGAGGTCGGGAGTGAACTGGATCCGGCTGTAGGACCCGCCCAGGACCGCGGCGAGCGTCTTGACGGTGAGCGTCTTGGCCAGCCCCGGGACGCCTTCGAGCAGCACGTGGCCGCCGGCGAGCAGGCTGACCAGCAGGCGCTCGAGCATCGCGTCCTGGCCGACGATCACGCGCTTGAGCTCGTGGAGCGCTTCTCCCAGCGCCGCTCGAGC
>JAFAYP010000319.1 GCA_019240305.1 Solirubrobacterales bacterium | reverse complement strand
GATCCGATCCAGGATGCAGCAGGAGGCTACGACGGCGGTGCCCGTACCGCTCGGAAGACCGGTCCGGCGCCGTCTCGGTCGCCGGCTGGTCGGCGTGGCCGCGCTCGTCGCCGTGGGATCGGCGCTCGTGCTGCACCACAGCGTCGTTCAGTACAAGGTCACGTCCGGCTCGATGGAGCCGACGCTGCAGATCGGCCAGCAGGTCGGCACCGTGAGCTCGGGCCGGCCCGCCGTGGGCGACATCGTGGTGTTCCACCCGCCTACCGGCGCGCGGGCCAACGATCCGGTGTGCGGGTCGGGTCTTCAGGGCAGCCGCACGAGCCAGCCGTGCGACGCCCCGGCCGGCGTCGAGTCTGGCTCGGTGTTCATCAAGCGCGTGGTGGCCGTACCGGGCGATTCGATCGCGATCGTCAACGGCCACGCCGTGCGCGACGGCGTGCGCGAGAGCGATCCGTACATCGCGCCCTGTGGCCCGGGCACCGCGTGCAACTTCCCCACCGCGGTCACGGTGCCGGCCGGCGAGTACTACGTGCTCGGCGACAACCGCGGGGTGTCCGACGACAGCCGCTTCTGGGGGCCGGTCCCGGCCGCCTGGATCCTCGGCATCGTCGTTCAGTGCTCGCTGCTCGACACGTTCTGCCATCCGGCCCGCTGAGGGCGGCGTCTGGACCCCGACCGGATGGGGCGCGGCGGCCTGGGACGGCGCGGCGCTCCCGGACGTGCAAAACCCGCCAAACTCCCCCGGCGCGCGTCGCGGAGCGCACATAAGCATCCGCCGCGCGCTGAAACCGATCAGACCGGACCGCTGGGTCCGCTTTGCTAAGTTAGCGCCATGGCTGTCTCCAACCGCGCCGACCCGGCGTCCGCTCCAGAGCCCGCCCCCGCCGCCGTGCAGACCCCCAACGCCGCGCCGGAGCGCGAGCCGATCGACCGCGCCCTGCTCGTGGTCGCCGGCGTGGTCGTCCTCGGGGCGATGATGTCGATCCTCGACACGACGGTCGTCAACGTGGCGATCAACACGCTGGCCGGGAAGTTCCACACGACGCTCCCGACGATCCAGTGGGTGGCGACCGGGTACACGCTCGCGCTCGCCACGGTGATCCCGCTCAGCGGCTGGATCGCCGACCGGTTCGGGACCAAGCGCCTATACATGACCTCGATCGGCCTGTTCGTGATCGGCTCCTCGCTGTCCGGACTGGCCTGGTCCTCGACCTCGATCATCGTCTTCCGGGTCCTCCAGGGCCTCGGCGGGGGCATGATCATGCCGGCCGGCATGACCATCCTGACTCGTGCGGCCGGACCCAACCGGATCGGCCGCGTGATGAGCATCATGGGCGTCCCGATGCTCCTCGGGCCGATCCTGGGACCGATCCTGGGCGGCTGGCTGGTGGCCGACGTGTCCTGGCGCTGGATCTTCTTCATCAACGTGCCGATCGGGATCGTTGCCCTGATCTCGTCGCTGCGCGTGCTGCCGCGCGACGTTCCCGCTCACGAGCAGCGTCTCGACTTCGTCGATCTGCTGCTGCTCTCACCAGGCCTCGCGCTGATGATCTACGGGCTGGCCGAGAGCAACTCGGCCGGCGGCTTCGGGTCGGGCAAGGTGCTGATCCCGCTGCTCGTCGGGCTCGGCCTCATCAGCTGCTTCGTATGGCATGCGTTGCGCGCCCGCGATCCGCTCATCGACCTGCGCCTGTTCAAGGACCGCACGTTCAGCACATCATCGATGACGCTGGTACTGGTGGCCGTCTCGGTGTTCGGCTCGTTCCTGCTCCTGCCGCTCTACTACCAGGCGGTGCGCGGGGAGTCGGCGCTGATGAGCGGCGTGCTCCTGGCCCCGCAGGGTCTCGGCGCGATGCTCGGGATGCCGATCGCAGGCCAGCTCGCCGACCGCACCGGTTCCGGGCGGATCGTTCCGTTCGGGTTGGTCGCGGTGATGCTGTCGGTCCTCGGCCTGACCCAGGTCGGCGCCCAGACGTCCTACGTGTGGCTCAGCCTCGACCTGTTCCTGTTCGGAATCGGCATGGGCTTCACGATGATGCCGGTGTTCACCGGCGCGATGCAGTCGATCCGCGGCGCAGCCGTCGCTCGCGCCAGCACCACGCTGAACATCCTTCAGCAGACCGGCGCGTCGATCGGCACCGCCGTTTTGTCGGTGCTGCTCGCGTCGGCGATCTCGAGCAAGCTCGGCGGCGGTGGTCACAGCACGATCGGTGCCGGCGCCGCGCTGTCTGCGAGCGCCCGCGCCCATATCGCGCCACCGATGGCCGCTGCGTTCGGCCAGACGTTCTGGTGGGCGCTGGGACTGCTCGCCGTGGCCTTCGTGGGCTCGCTCGCCCTGCCCAAGCGCAAGCCTGTGCTGAGCGGCGAGGAACAGCCGATGCCGATCCCGGTCTAAGTCAGACCGGAGGACCGGCCCGCAGCCCCTCGCGCGAGACGATCTTGCCGGGGTTCAGGTGCCGGCCCGGGTCGAACCCCTCGAACAGAGCATCGAGCATCGCAACCCCCGGCGCCGAGATGTCCTCGAGCAGCCACTGGGCATGCTCGGTGCCGACCGCGTGGTGGTGCGAGAGCGTGGCGCCGTTGTCGACGAACGCCTGCTGGATGGCGGACTTGACGAGGTCGTATTCGCCGAGCATCGCGCCCGGGCTCGTGCCCTTGAAGGCGAACGTGAAGTACAGACAGGCCCCCGAGTGATAGCTGTGGGACAGGTGGCACATCGCGTAGCCCTGGACGCTCAGCTCATCGAACGCACCGTTGGCCGCCGCCATCACCGCGTCATAGAGTGGCATCAGGTTGCTCCATGTGGTCGCGGTCTCCGACACGTCGCCGGGGGCCCCGCGATCCAGCAGGAAGTCGCGGATGTAAGGGATGTCGAACTTCTTCTGGTCGTACAGAACGCCGGGGCCCGCGCCCACGCATAGACCGCCGTGGCGCTTGGCCAGCCGGCCGACTGCGCGACGCTCTGCGGCGACATGACGCTTGCTGCCCTCAAAGCCGATGAACGCCAGGCACATGCGCTCGGGATCGAACCCCAGCCGCCGGCTCACGTAGGCCTTCAGCGCGACCGACTGCAGCTTGTCGAGCGGCGTTGGGTTCACGCGCATGGCGAACGAGAACTGCGTCTCGTGCGCGTCCGACACGCGGGTCACCGATGCCGAGTACTCGCCGGCGGCCAGCTCGCGCATGGCGGCCACCCCGTCGCCGAAGGTCGGAAACAGGTAGCCGAGGATCGTACGCTGCTCCGGGACGCGCCGGACCTGCACGGTGGCCTCGGTGATGATCCCCAGCCGACCTTCGCTGCCCAGCACCATCTGCGGCACACTCGGGCCGTTCGAGGCGGCCGGGACCGGCCGGATCACCAGGGTGCCAACGGGCGTCACCATGCGCAGCCCCTTGACCATGTCCGCGATATCGCCGTAGCGGTCGGACTGCATTCCCGACGAGCGCGTGGCGATCCAGCCGCCGAGCGTCGAGTGCGGGAACGAGTCCGGAAAGTGCCCGAACGTGTAATCGACGGCGCCCAGCTGCTCCTCGAGGTGTGGGCCGAACACGCCGGCCTGCACCCGCGCCAGGCGCGACTGCTCATCAACCTCGAGCACCCGGTCCAGCCGCTCGACATCCACCGAGATCACCGGCCGCGACTCGTCATCGGGAGCCTGCAACGAGCCCGAGATCGATGAGCCGCCGCCGA
This sequence comes from Solirubrobacterales bacterium, assembly GCA_019240305.1. Classification (GTDB taxonomy): domain Bacteria; phylum Actinomycetota; class Thermoleophilia; order Solirubrobacterales; family Solirubrobacteraceae; genus Palsa-465. The sequence continues at coordinate 5,361 of JAFAYP010000319.1, read as the reverse complement.
ACGGGATCACCACGGCGTCGGCCCGGAGCGCCGCCTGCATGATCGCGGTCACGTCCTCCTCGCTCCCCGGGCGCACGATCGCATCGGGGAGGCGAGGGAGATCGCCGCTGCGCTGGCGGATCAGGTCGCGCAGCGACTTGCCCCGGCCGTGGACGACCCGATCGAGCGCGTCGGTCGAGACGAAGCGCGCACCGACGGCCTCCTCGAGATCGGCGCGTAGCTCCTCCGGAAGCATCGGCTCGACGATCGCCAACTCGTTGAACGCCACCGGCGGGGCGCCCTTCGCGCGCACGTCGACGCCGATCTTGTCCTTGATGAACGGACCCAGCGCCGGCTTGTCCTCATGGGAGAACCCGACGCCCTCCGCGCCCCATCCCCACCACTTCATCGCGGGCATGCGTCACCTCGTCGGAATCCGATCGCCGGTGCGTTCACGGTACCGGCAGCGTAGACGGCTGGGCTAGCGACGAGAAGGTCGGCTCGCCTCAGTCTCCGAGCACGACCGTCTTCCCGCCCCCTATGGGGTCGAGGTGACGGCGCCGTCGAGGATCGATGTCGCGCTCGCCTCGGTGGCCGGGATCAGGTAGCCCACGACACGCAGCTCGCTGTCTGACGGGATCATCCCGAGCGGGCTCCGGGTCAGCCCCAGTTCACGATGCCGAGCCCACGTGGCTGCTTCGATCTTCAGCTCGCCGCCGACCCGGCGGATCCGGGCGTCGAGCTGCAGCGGGATCGAGCGATCGCGTGCGAGCAGGCATACGTGGACTCGCAGCGTCTCGCCCTCAGCGGTGCACGCGGTGTCAACGTGCACGTGCGCGGGCCGGGCGAGTACGAGCCCCTCTCCCCCACCTACAACCCGACCACCGACGAGGAGCCGCTGCGTCTCTACCGCACGTTCGTGATGATCATCGCCCTGACTGGCTCGATCGTCGAGCTCTGACGCTCTCACACGGTGAGCAGCAGCGGCCTGTCGCGCGTGATGACGAGCGTGTGCTCGACGTGGGCCGCCAGCGCGCCGTCCGCCGTGCTCACCGTCCACCCGTCACGCCCCATTCTTACCGCGCCCGTTCCTGCCGAGATGATCGGCTCGATGGTCAGGACCAGGCCGTCCGTCAGGGCGTGGGAGACACCCGCGAGGTAGTAGTTCGGTACGTCCGGCGGCTCGTGAATGCGACGGCCGATCCCGTGCCCCATGAGCTCGTTGCACACCGAGTGCCCGCTGGCGGCGACCGTCTCCTCGACCACGGCGCCGATCGCGTTCAGCGGCATGCCCGCGCGCGCAACATCCACCGCGTTCTCGAACGCTTGGCGGGTCGTGGCGAGGAGCCGCACGCTATCCGCGCGTGCCCGCCCAACCGATACCGAAGCGCACGCGTCGGCATAGAAGCCGTCGAGCTCAGCGGTGACATCGAGCTTGACGAGGTCTCCGTCGCGCAGCCGGCGTCCACTCGGCACGCCGTGCACCGCTTCGTCGTTGACGCTGATGCAGGTCACTCCGGGAAACCCATAGTCGAGTTGCGGGCCTGACCGGGCGCCGAATCGGCGGAAGACCTTCGCGCCGACGCGGTCGAGCTCTGCGGTTGTGACTCCCGGTCGCACCGCCCGCCGCATGGCTCGAAGCGCCTCTGCAACCACGCGGCCGGCGGCGCGCAGGGCCTGAAGTTCCGCGTCGGTCTCGATAGACACGGACCAAGCCTAGACGGCACCGGCGCGTCGGAGCCAACCGGTTTCCACTCGCGCACGGCCACGAAGGTTCCAGCCGGCGCATCGATGCTCTCGCCGTCGACCACGAAGCCGGCGTGCCCGGCGACGAACGAAGTAGAGCTCCTCGTGGCCATGGTCTTGCCGTCGGTCCGTCGGTTGCGCGGCCCTCCGGCCGCCTGGTATGGATTCCCTGCTACGCACACGAGAGGCACGAGCTCATAGCCGCGACCGAGGCCGTCGAGACCGCCGCTCCACCCGGTCTGCGCCGGGATGCCATCGGCCTGCGCGAGGTGCTCTTTCAGAGCATCACCGACATGGCTCCGGGTGCGGCGATCGCGGCATCGATCCCGGCCGGTGCGGCGTTCGCCGGCGGCTCGCTCCCGCTCTCGGTCATCTTCGCGCTGATCGCATGCCTGTTCTGCGCGTTCTGTGTCGGCGAGCTCGCGCGTGAGCTACCGGCGGCCGGCTCGCTGGCCACGTATGCCGCCCGCGGGCTGCATCCGTCGCTGGGCTTTCTCGTCGCCTGGGCGTATGCCCTGGAGGGCGCGCTGATCCCGCCGCTGGTGCTGCTCCAGCTGGGCTTCACGGTCGCCGCCACCCTGCACTCCGAGCTGAGCGTCGCGGCCGGATTGTGGTGGCCGTGGGCGATCCTCGGCACGGCCGTCGTCGGGGCCGCCGGCTATTTCGGCATCCGGGTCTCGGCGGGCTTGGGTACGGTGCTCGGCGTGTTCGAGATCCTGGTTTTTGCCGTCCTCGGCGTGCTGTTCGTCATCCATGCCGGAGGCGCGAACACCGGCCGCGTGTTCACGGCTCACTACACGCCCAAGAGCTTCTCCGGCCTGACGGGAGTGATTGCCGGATCGGTGTACACGATCCTCGCCTTCGGGGGCTTCGAGGGAGCGGCCCCGTTGGCCGAAGAAGCCAGGGATCCGCGCCGCACTGTCCGTCGGGCGGTGCTCCTGGCCACGCTGGGGATCGGCGTCCTGTACGTGTTCACCACCTATGCCGTGACCGTGGCCTTCGGCCCGGCCAAGTTCGCCGGATTCATGACCAGCGGCGCGCCGTCGTGGGAAGGACTCGCCAGATCACTGTTCGGAGCGTTCTGGTTCTTCGTGTTCCTGGCCATCGTCAACTCCACGGTCGCCAACGCCAACGCCGGGGTCAACGTGGCCAGCCGGACCGCCTATGCCATGGGGCGCGTCCAGGCCTTCCCCGCCTTCTTCGCGATGCTCAGCGCGCGCCATCGCTCACCGCTCGTCGCGCTGGCCGTCACGCTGGCGCTCACCCTGGGGGTCATGCTCGGGCTCGGTTTCGGTTATGGCCCCGAGACGGCCTTCGCGATGGTCGGCGCGGGCCTGGTGATCCTGCTCATCAGCGTGTACATCGTCGTGAACGCTGCCTGCATCGGCTTCTTTCTGCGCGCGGGACGGTTCAACCCGGTGCGGCACGGGCTGATCCCGGTCCTGGGCATCCTGGCCTTCATCCCCGCCTGGCTGACCGCGACGGGGATCCACCTGTTCTCGTTCATCTCTCCGCTGACCCCGCCGATCTCGTACATGGCGTACGGGATCGCCGGCTTCACGGCCGTCGGGATCGTGTATCTGATCGTGCTGTGGCGGCGAGATCGACGGCGCGTGGTCGACGTGGGGATCGTGCACCTCGATCTGCCGCCGGATCAGTTGCGGTAGCGACGCCCGTAGCTAGCCTGCGCGGCATGCGCGCAGCGGTGACCCTCGAGCCCTGGAGCGACGGCGACCTCGCCCTGCTTACGCGGCTGATGGGAGACCCGGGCATGACCGAGCACCTCGGCGGTCCCGAGAGCCCGGAGAAGCTTCGCGAGCGCCAGGGCCGCTACGAGAGCCTCGAGGGCGGTGATCGGATATTCAAGATCGTGGAGGTGGCGAGTGGGGCCGGCGTCGGCTCGGTCGGCTTCTGGACGAAGGAGTGGCGCGGGCAGCAGGTCTACGAGATCGGCTGGATGGTCGTGCCGGAGTGCCAGGGCCGCGGTATCGCGCTGGCGGCGAGCGCCCAGGCAATCGAGCTCGCCAGGCGCGAGGACGGGCATGACCTCATGCACGCGTTCCCGAACGTCGAGAACGCGCCGTCGAACGCAATCTGCCGCAAGCTCGGCTTCGAGCTGCTCGGTCCGTGCGAGTTCGAGTTTCCGAAGGGGCACCTCATGACCTGCAACGACTGGCGCCTGGACCTCCGCGGCTAGCGCAACCTGTAGGCCACGACCTGCGGGCTCCCGCTCCCGGTGGCCGTGAGCGGACCGCCCGCCGGAACGATCACGGTGCGACCGGCGATCGCGATCGGCGAGTTGGCCGATGTCGGCAATTGCCGGCGATACACAACCGCGCCGGTGCGCCGGTTGAGCGCGATCAGCGAACCGTTGTAGAGCGTTGTGAAGACGAGATCGTGGGACACCGTGACGGCGCCGAGCGGCAGCTGCGAAAACTTCGTGTCCCACTGCACCTTGCCGGTCGCGAGGCTGAGCGCTTCCACCTCGCCGGACGCGGAGCCTCCCCCCTTGGTCGGGCTCGGGGTGTTCAGGTCCGTGTAGGTCAGCGGGAGATCGAGTGTGGCCACGTAGACCGTGTCGCCGGCGACGGCCAGGTTGGTCAGGACGCCGCCAAGCGGCCCGGGAAGGATCGTGAACGGGCCCTTGAGCTTGCTCTGGTGCTCGAGCGCCTCGAGCGAGTCGTTGTCATGACCGTTGTGCGCACCCACCGGCGCCTTCCAGATCAGCTTGCCGGTGGCGGCGTTCATCTCGTATACGTAGCCCATCTTGCCGCTGCCGATCACGACCGCCGCACCGCCGGCGCGTGCGGCGATCGGCGACGCCTGCATGTCGTAATCCTTAAAGTCGTCGGGCACGCCCTGGTAGTACCAGCGGAGCTTCCCGGTCGCCGCGTCGAGGTTGACGTCGCTGTCGTTGTAGAGCTCCACCGCAGGATGCGCGATGGCCTGCGCGGCGGACTGATACGGATTGCCGATCCCGTAGGTCACCGACCCATCGTCACCGACCAGCGGCGTCTCCCACGCGCCGCCGGCACCGACGCCCAGGGCCTGCACCCCCGGTTCGGGGCCGATGACCGTGTTGAAGCGCCAGAGGACGGCCCCGCTCGACGCGTCGAGGGCAATCAGTACTCCGCCGCCGGGCCCCGACCCGTATTGGCTGGCCAGATAGACCCGCCCGCCGGCGACCTGCGGCTGGATGCCGAAGGTCCCCTGCCCCGCGCGTAGGAGATCACTCTTCACCCAGACCGCCCGGCCGGTGTCGGCGCTGAGTGCGAATGCCGCCGTTGGGGTGAGGCCATATACCTTTCCCTCGGCGACGGCGACACCGTTCGGCCCGGGCCCGCTCTTCTCGGGCTGATTGCACCGATACTCCCATTCGAGCTTCCCGGTCGCGAGGGACAGCGCGTAGACATTCGAGTCGAGGTCCTGGACGTACACGACGCCGCCCTCGACGATCGGGGTGGCGGACAACGATCCGTACGGGCGCACGCCGGCCGCGGCCTTGCCGGTCAGCTTGAACGTCCAGGCCGGCGAGAGCCTCGACACGTTCACCGCGGAGATCGCCGACCCAGTCGCGTCCCGGGTGTTCGCGAGATCGCCGTTGGGATACAGCCACGCCCCAGATCTCATGGTCGT
>JAFAYP010000270.1 GCA_019240305.1 Solirubrobacterales bacterium | reverse complement strand
AGGGTGCCGCCGCCGGCGACGAGCAGGACCACGTCGAGTCCGGTGAACGGCAGGGTACCCGCCGAGTTAGCCGTCGTTGCCGTCGTATTCAACGGGGTGCAGGTCTGACTGCTGTACCCCTGACATGTGGACGACCCAGCGGCCAAGGCCGCTCCAGGCGCTACCAGAGCAAGAACTCCGAGCACCCCTACCAGCGCTGAAATGCGTTTCATGAATCCCTTCGATTCGTCGCGGAACCCCAAAGAGTTATGAATCCTACATGAAGCTGACGACAGCAAGCAAGCGTACCGAGGGCTTTACAAATCGATTCTTGGCTGCATAGAACCAAATTGCGGTGAAAAAGCATTGTAGTTATACCCGGGACGGTCAACCCGCTACCACCAGCAGCTGCAGCGCCGTGAGCGGAGCCAGCGGATGGGACGTGTCGACGCGGGCAAGCGCGGCGCTGATCGCGGTGTTGTCGCGCTCGATCGACGCCGCCCGCTCGAGGTCTGAGCGCGCGGAGCTTCGGTCGCCGAGGGCCGACGCGGCCAGGCCGGTGCCAAGCCACCCGAACCAGCCGCCGGGGTCGCGGGCGGTGACCTGACCGAAGCGCTCCGCGGCCACGGCATAGCGCCCGGACTCCAGCGCGATGGTTCCAGCCAGGCGCCCGGGATCGGCGCTCAGCGGATTGAGGTCGGCTGCCGTCTGGAGCCTGGCCAGGGCCCGCCCGGGGTCGACCCCCCGGAGATTGGTGGCGATCGAGACCTCTCGCACAGCTAGGTACGGGAAGGCCAGCACGACCGTGGCGCCCAGCAGGGCGAGGATGCCGAGCGTGGCGGTCAGGGCACCCCAGGTGCGAGCACCGGGCCGGACCGGTTCGACTCCGATGACGCCGTCCGGTGACGCGCTCAGACCCCCGGCCATCCCCAGAAACCCGAGGGCCGGGCCAGACAGGGCTGGCATCTCCCAGAACCAGTCGACCGATCCGTGGATCACCCAGACCACGAGCGCAAGGAGCGCGGCGCCGGCCACCGCGGCCTCGAGACCCCCTCGCCGACGAGCGGGGAGCGCCGCGGCCAGCGCGGCCACCAGGAACACCCCGAAGAGCACGAAGCCGACTACCCCCGTATGGGTGAGCAGACGAAGCTCCAGGCTATGGACGTAGGACGGCTCTTGAGCGCTGCGCCGGCGGGGGGTGTAGTAGTTGAGGAAGTTGTCCTGACCGAGTCCCTCGACCGGGTGCGCCACGAACGCGTCGAGGGCCACCCGCCAGAAGTCGTAGCGGACGGTGCCCACGGCGGCGAAATGCGAACCGGAGGTGCCCTGGGGATGGCTGAAGCCGTTCCACTGGCGCTCGATGAAGCGCACGGGGTGACCGTGCGTGGCAGCCTGGGCGCCGGTTACCGCGGCCACCGCGACCACCACGGCCACGAGTGTGCCGAGCGCTCGCCGGCGCGCCGGGCTGATCCGCGGCACGGGCAGGAGGTGGTCGGCCCAGGCCACCAGAGTGGCCACGAAGAAAACCGCCGCGCAGGCGAGCAGCCCGGGACGGCCCGCGTGCGCCGCAGCGTGCTCGAGCGGGGAGCCCGAGCCCGCCTTGTAGACGTCGAGCAGCCGATGGAGCGCCACCAGGGTCCCGGCTGCCGGTAGCACGGCGCACAGCACGACGCGCAGGCGATCCCGGACGATAACGATCGCCACAAGCGCCACCAGCGGCAGGGTGAACAGCCACCCCCGGCTCTGCCCGACGAGCGCGAGCTGGAGCTCGGCACAGGCAAAGGCGAGCAGCAGGCCCCGCGCCGGAGCGGGCAGCTCGCGTCGCGCCGCCAGCGCGACCGCAGTGAGAGCCCCCATCGTGAACAGCGCGGCGGTCGAGTTGAAGTAACCGGTGGGAGCCGCCAGCCGGCCCTCGATGAACAGGCCGGACACATGCTCGGCCGAGGCGAGCCTGAACAGGAGGACAACCGCGGTCACGCCGATGCCGGTGGCGAACACCAGCAGCGCCGCCAGCGTGCCGCGCGCCGTCCACGGAGGCAGCACCATCGAGGTGAAGATCAGGAGGAAGAGCAGGGTGCGATTGCTGCCGTCCAGCGCGTCTCCGGGGGACTGGGCCCAGCTGATCGACAGGTACGACCAGGCGGTGTAGAGCGCGAACGCGGTCAGGGCGAGCCCGACCGCCCGCGGCAGGGGTCGTGGACCGCGGGCGATCGCGAGGACGGCCACGAGGGCCACCATCACGAGGGCACCCCAGTACCAGGTGTCCTTGTCGTAGCCGCCGTCGTGCACGGCCCACACGAGCATCAGCACGACCCCAACCACCCCCGCCACCAGCGTCAGCGCATGCGGTCTGAGTCGCTGGAAGGTCGTCGCGCGCGTCACCGCCGCCGCATGATCCCAGGCGCCGCGGGTGAGCGGGCTGGTCATTCGTCGATCACCGCACCGGATCGGGGCGGTCGGGCGCGGCGTTGCCGACATCAACCGCATGTCGAAGCGCCTCGGACGAACCCTCGCCCTTGCCTTGGGGGTTGCCTGCCTGGTCCCGGCCGCGAGCAGCACGGCGGCGGCGACATCGTGCACGTACGTGGCCGCGCCGTCGGGGTCCGATTCCAACCCGGGAACCTTGGCCGCGCCGTTCCAGACCGTCCAGAAGCTCATCTCGACCCTACAGGCGGGTCAGACCGGCTGCCTGCGAGCGGGGACCTACGACGAGGACGTGACATTCCGCACGGGCGGGACGGAAACCGCCCCGATCACGCTCACGAGCTATCCCGGCGAGACCGCGACGATCGTGGGACGGATGTACGTGGCGGCGGGGGCCGACTACACCACGATCACCGGCCTGGACCTCGACGGCACGAATTCGCAGGTGCTTCCCAGCCCGACGATCGGCGCCAACCACGTTACGTTCAGCTACGACGACGTGACCAACAACCATCACACCGGGGTCTGCTTCGGGATCGGGGCCGGGTCCTACGGGTGGGCGACCGGGACACTGGTCACCCACAGCCGGATCCACGACTGCGGGCAGCTCCCCGCGACCAACTACCAGCACGGGTTCTACATCGGCTCGGCAAGCGACACGACAATCGAATGGAACCTGATCTACGGCAACGCCGACCGCGGGATCCAGCTGTATCCCGACGGTGAGTCGACAACGATCGATCACAACATCATCGACGACAACGGCGAGGGGATCCTCATCGCCGGGGATGACGGCGCGGCCTCGAGCTACAACAACATCTACGACAACGTCGTAAGCGACTCCAACCAGCGTGACGACGTGCAGTCGTGGTGGCCGGCCGGCAACCCGGTGGGGGTGGACAACAGCGTGCACGACAACTGCGTCTGGGGCGGACGCGAGGGCACGATCGACACCTCGGGAGGTGGCTACACCGCCACGGACAACCTCCAGGTCAACCCGGAGTTCGTCGACGCCAGCACGCGCGATTACGAGATGCCCGCCGACAGCCCCTGCCTGGCGCTGGTCGGCGACGTGCAGGCCGCCGTCGATGGTACGGCGGCGACCACGGCCCCTGACCAGCCCGCAGCGCCGAGCCCGCCGTCCACTGGCAAGCGGACTTCGCCGGCGCATCCGAAGCCGAAGCCCAAGCGCACCACGCGCAAGCTCAAGCACGGCACGCGTCGGCCGGCCGGGCGCGGGAGAGCGAGCCACCCGATACGAAAGCGGATCACAGCCCGCCTCGCTCACCCTAGCCTGCGCAGACTTCCCTAATCCGCCCGGTTTCGGGGAATCCCCCATCGAGCCTCCGTATCCGGCTTTAGTCCCGTGCGGCAATCGTGAAGTTGCTGCCCGGAAACATCCACAAAACTGCGCGCCGGGTTCAAGAGTGTGCGCCCGCGGGTCGATTTGGAGGAAATGTGGGAGAGTAACTCGGCGACCGGACAGGATGCCGCGGCCACGGTGTCTCTCCCGGATCGCTGGCTGCTGGCGGTGCTGCTGGCCGCCGCCGCGGTTCTCGCCGTCGCATTGATCGTCCTGGCGCCGTCGGCACGAGCCAGCGCCGGCTGCGATTTGTTCGCGTCGCCGAGCGGCTCCGCTACCGGGACGGGGAGCTACCAGAACCCGTTCCGCACGGTCCAGGAAGTCGTCGACTCGCTTCATGCCGGCCAGACCGGCTGCCTGGACGCGGGCACCTACTACGGCCACGTCCGGATCGCCAACACCGGCCAGCCAGGCGCCCCGCTCACGCTCACCGCGGCGCCAGGGCAGACGGCGACGGTGTACGGACGGATGGAGATCGTCAAGGGAGCGAACTACGTGACGGTTACTGGCCTGACCCTCGATGGGGCAAACGACCAGCACCTGCAGAGCCCGATCGTCGACTCCAACCACGACACGTTCAGCTACGACGACGTGACCGATGATCACACCGGCATCTGCTTCGGGCTGGGAGATCCAATCTGGGGATGGGCGACCGGCACGCTGATCACTCACAGTCGCATCCACGACTGCGGTCAGATGAACTCTGGCGACAACTATCAGCATGGCCTGTACATCGGGGCGGCCACCGATACCCGGATCGAGTGGAACCTGATCTACGACAACGCCGCGCGGGGCATCCAGCTGTATCCCGATGCGGAGTACACGACGATCGACCACAACATCATCGACGGCAACGGCGAGGGCATCCTCGTCTCCGGCGACGAGGGCAAGGCCACCAACCACACCAACATCTACGACAACATCGTGAGCGACGCGACGGTGCGCCACGACGTGGAGTCTTGGTGGCCCGTGGGCAACCCGGTGGGCGTCGACAACACGGCCCACAACAACTGCCTGTGGGGCGGGCGCCAGGGCCCGATCGATACCTCCGATGGCGGGTTGAGCGCGTCGCAGAACCTGAACATCAATCCCCAGTACGTGAACGCCAACACCCACGATTACGAGATGAGCCCGAACAGCCCCTGCCTGGCCCTCGTCGGCGACGTCCAGGCCGCGGTCGACGGCACCACGCCGGTGCAGCCCGCGCCGGCCGCCATGGACGCGACCCGCCAGGACCTCATACAAGAGGCTCATCACAACCGGCACGCGCACAAGAAGCACCTGCGGCGTCGCCGCCGCCACGCAGCGCACTGAGCTCTCCGCCAGCCGCGCACGTCGCCAAAAGCGACAGGTTTCCTGTGCAAACGTGCTCGAAAGACGCCCAATTTGTGCAAATAGCGGCAAATTGACCGGGGCGGCCAGCCGGCGAAACGTGTATAAACCGCGCCGCGGGTGGAACGCGCACGCAGGGTGCGCGCAGCAGTACAGGGTCCGACAGCCGGGCAGCGGGGCGGTCGCGCTTTGGCGTGCCCGCGATTCGCTGCGGGGCTGCTTGTGACTGGTCAGCTTCAGCTTCCGAGATGGGCGGGAACATCAAGGCGAACGACCATAACCCCGAGCCAGAGGTGCGTCGGCGTCCGCGACGCCCGCGGGCCATGGCGGCCGGGTTGGTTCTCGTGCTGCTCGCGCTGGCCCCATCGGCCGGAGCACAGCGCGATCCCGCCTCGGCTCAAGCCGCACGGGCCACGACCTGCGACCGGTTTGCCGCGCCGAACGGCTCGGATGCGGCGGCCGGCACGCTGGGCGACCCGTTTGGCACCGTCCAGCAGCTGGTCAACTCGCTCGGCCCGGGGCAGACCGGTTGCCTGCTCGCCGGGACCTACGCTGGCGCCGTGCGGATCGCCCGGGGAGGTAGCCCGAGCGCGCGCCTGGTGCTGGCCGCCTATCCCGGGCAGCACGCGGACGTCGTGGGCCGCTTGGAGATCACCAGGGGGGCCAACTACGTGACCGTCCGCGGTCTGTCGCTCGACGGGGCAAACGCCTCGCAACTCGAAAGCCCGATGATCGACAGCAACCACGACACGTTCAGCTACGACGACGTGACCAACGATCACACCGGCGTGTGCTTCGGAGTCGGGAGCGCGGCGTGGGGGTGGGCGACGGGGACGCTGATCACCCACAGTCGCATCCACGACTGCGGTCAGATGACCCCAGGTGACAACTATCAGCACGGCCTGTACATCGGGGCGGCCACCGATTCCCGGATCGAGTGGAACCTGATCTACGACAACGCCGCGCGGGGCATCCAGCTGTATCCCGACGCGGAGTACACGACGATCGATCACAACATCATCGACGGCAACGGCGAGGGCATCCTCGTCTCCGGGACCGGCGGCGAGGCCTCGAGCCACACCAACATCTACGACAACGTCGTGAGCAACTCGAGGGTTCGTCACGACGTCGAATCGTGGTGGCCGAAGGGCAACCCGGTGGGCGTCGACAACCTGGTCCACGACAACTGTCTCTGGCGCGGCCGCGAGGGCGCGATCGGAGTCACCGGCGGCGGCCTGCGGGCCTCGAACAACGCCAAGGTGAACCCGATGTTCGTGAACGCCCGCGCCCACGACTACCGGTTGAGGCCGACCAGCCCGTGCCTGTTCGCGGTCGGCGATGTCGCGGCCGCGGTCGACGGCATCGCGGCGACGATTCCGGTGGTCAAGCACACGCCGTTCACCCCAGCCACCCGCCACGGGGTCCGGTCGCCCGCGTCTCGGTAAGCTGTCGCACCCAGTGGAGGGGGTGCGCACGCATGGGGGTGCATCGATGGTCTGGGCGCGGACGATGCGCTGGCTCGAGAACCGTCGGCGACTGGCGTGGTGGCTGTCGGGCTTCGTGCTGGTGCTCGCCGCCGGGGATGCCTGGGCCAGCCGCCATGCGATCAACCCCGACGGGATCTCCTACCTGGACCTGGGCGACACCGTGTTCGCCCATGGAGTCAGGGCGGGCGCGAGCGTAGCCTGGAGCCCCGCGTACACCTGGATCGTCGGTGCCGCGCTGAAGGTGTTCAGCCCGACCCGCCCGCACGAGCTGATCGTCGTGATGGCGGTCAACGTCGCGATTGTCGCGGTCCTGCTCGGGGCTTTCGCCTGGTGGCTGTCGGAGTTGTTCGGGTTGCTGCGCGAGCGAGGCCTCCGGCCGCTGATCCCCGAGCCGCTGCTGGTGGCGCTGTCGTACGCGATCCTGGCTTGGGTCGTGCTTCCGGAGGTGACCGTCACCGCCGTGACCCCGGACATGCTGCTTGCGGTGGCTGTCTTCGCCGCCAGCGCGCTGCTCATGCGGATGGCGCGCGTCGGTGGCTCACCGCTGGCCTGCGTGGGCCTGGGGGTCGTCCTGGGCCTCGGCTATCTGGCGAAATCCGGGTTCGTATTTCCCGCACTCGTGGCCTTGGCCGCCGCCACGGTTCTCAGCGGGGGAAGCGCCACCCGGCGGCTGGTCTCGCTCGGGGTGACGTTTGCCGCCTGCTTGTGCGTTGCCGCGCCGTTCATCGCGGTCCTCTCGAGCAAGGAGGGTGGGCTCGAGATCGGCAGCTACGGGACGCTCAACTACGCGTGGGACGTCGACGGCGTGACCCCGTTCACCAACTGGACCGGAGGGAACGGCGAGTTCGGCCGACCGCTGCATCCGACTCTGATCGCCACCTCGCCGGAAACGTTCGCGTACCCGGCGCCGATCGCCGGGAGCATTCCGCTCTGGTACGACCCCGCATACTGGTATCAGGGCGTCCGGGCGAAGTTCGTCGTCGGCGGCCAGCTACGCGCGATCGCGCACAGCGTCCGTGACACGCTGCACTTCGCGCTGGTCGGCCCTCTGATCCTGCTCCTCGCGCCCGTGTTGATGCTGTGGCGGGTCCGCAGGCGCGATCGCGGCGCGCGACCGGCCGAAGGCCCCGACGCCCCGCAGCCGGTGCCCCGGCGGGCGTGGGTCGCGGTGCGCCGCCACGCGTATCTCGCGCTACCGGTCGCCGGCATCCTGACCTATCTCCCGCTGATCACCCAGGCTCGCTACATCGCGCCGTACATCGCGATACTCGCGATCACGTGGTTCATGCTCGTGTGCGGCTGGCACCGGCGGGAGGGGCTGTCGAACTCGATGGTCGACGGGCTCGCGCTGGTCACCGCCCTGGTCGCCGTGCTCACCTTCGCGTACGCGGCGGTCAAGCCGCTCGACCACGTCGCCCTCCAGGTGAGCGGACGCGATGCGCCGGGCACCACCGACCTGCGGGTCGCGCGAGCCCTGACGCGCGCCGGGATCGGTCCCGGCGACGGCATCGCATTCGTGGGCGACGCCGCCGGAGTGCCGCGCGCCTACTACGCGCGGCTCGACCACGCCCGCGTCGTCGGCAACATCAAGGACGCGGACGGCGCCTTCTGGCGACTGCCCCCGGGCAATCAAGCCAGGCGCCTCGCATTACTGCAAGCACGTTCGGGCGCACGCGTCGCGGTGAGCGACGAGGCGGCCGCGCGATCGGCCCCGGGATGGACCCCGGTGGCGGGGACGGGCGACTCCTACCGGGTCCTGTCCAGCGGCTGAGCCGCCGCAGCTCTCACCGGCGCGGCGCCGTCCGCAGGAAGGCGGCCAGGCGCCCGGTCTGAGCCTCGAGCGTGAGCTCGCGCGCACGATCCCGCCCGGCTCGGGTCAACCGCGCCCGAAGGTCGGCGTCGCGCGCGAGGAGCAACAGGGCGTCCGCGGCGGCCCGGGCGTCGCCGGGGGCAATCAGCAAGCCGGCGCCGTCCACTCCGGCGCGAACTCCGCCGACGTCGGTGGCCACGACCGGCAGGCCGCACGCGAACGCCTCGGCGAGCACCTGCGGGAAGCCCTCGGTCCACGAGGCATGCAGCAGAACGTGGCTCGAGCGATAGAGCTCGAACAGCTCCGCTCCGAGGGGGACATAGCCCAGCAGGTCGGCGTGCTCCCGGAGGCCGAGTGCGGTGAGCCGGTCGGCCAGCGCGCCGGCGAGGTCGCCCTCGCCGCACACGCGCAGGCGCCAGCGCTCGTCCTCACGGCGCAGGAGCGCGAGCACCTCGGCCAGCAGCAGCGGGTTCTTCTCCTCGTCCAGGCGACCCACGCTGAGGATCTGCCGCTCGGCGGTGTAATCGATCGCCCGCGGCGGCTGCTCGAGCTCGGCCGCGGGGACCAGCGAGACCACCAGGTCGAGCACGGCCGGCGCGCGCGCGTACTTGGCGCTCAGGTCCGGTCCGACCGCCACCACCGGCACTCGGCGCGCGAGCGTGCGCCAGATCGACTCGAGCAAGTCCGCCGAGAGGTGCATCCATCGCTTCCGGGGGCGGCGCATCCGGACGTAGCTCGGCCAGTCCTGGCGCACCCCGATGACCAGCGGGGTCCGATGCGCCAGGGCGACGAGCGCGAGCAGCACCGCGTGGGGATGAGGGCCGAGCACCCAGACGACGTCGATCCCGTCGAGCGCCCGCCACATGCGGCGTATCGCCGTGGGTGTCGAGCGCAGCGCGTGGACCGGGTTGGCCAGGCTCGCGTAATGCGGCAGGCCGACGAGCTCAACCCCGGGGGGAAGGGCATACCGCGTCGGGCCGCCCGCCGGGTCGAGCCGGCCGAGCATTCGCAGCTGCTCGACGTGGGGGAGCAGGGCAGCCAGGAACACGGCAAAGGCGCGTTCCGCGTAGACGACGCCATCGACGCGGCGGTACACGTAGTCGGTGTAGACGGCCAGCCTCATGAATCGACGTTCTACCCTCCGCGACGATGCCAGGTCCGTTCTTCAGTGTGCTGATCAGCACCTACAACCGGGTCCACGAGGTGCAGCGGGCGGTTCGGAGCTGTACCCAGCAGACGTTCCGCGACCTCGAGATCGTCGTGGTCGACGACGCCTCCGCCGACGGGACCGTCAGCGTACTGACAGCGCTCGGAGAGTCGCGACTGCGGATCGTGCAGCATGAGCGCAATCGAGGGATCTCCGCCGCGCGCGCCACCGGCGTCAAGCACGCCCGGGGTGAATGGCTCGTGTTCCTCGACTCCGACTGGGAGCTCTTTTCCCACGCGCTCGCCCGCCTGCGCGCGCTGATCGATGAGCTCCCGGCCGGCGTGCACATCATCCGCAGCCGCCTGGAGGCGGCCGACGGCACCGTCCAGCCGGGGATCCTGCCCAGCGGGATCACCGGGTATGACGAGCGCCTGCACTGGCTCGAGGAGCTGACCATCGCCCGAGCCAGCTCCGACGCCGGCCACTGCATCCATCGCTCGGTGTTCGAGGCGACGAACTTCTTCGAGGACCGCCGTGGAGCGGTGGAGGGACTCTGGGAGACGGACCTCGCTCGCCGGGAGCAGAGCCTCTGGGTTCCGGATATCCTCGGCAAGCAGCATGTCGACGCGGCGAACAGCCATTCGCGGGACGCGAATGCGAGCCGTGTGATCTCGCGGCTGCTGCGGGAAGCCCCCGACGATCTCTGGATGGCTGAGACGATGCTTGCCGAGCACGGATCCGCGCTCGACCGGCTTGCCCCGCTCACGCGGCGGGCGCTGACCGAGCGCGCCGCGACCCAGGCGTTCCTCGCCGGAGATCGCCGCCGGGGCGCCCGCCACACCTGGGAGGCGATCCGCTCGGGCTCGCGCCACGGCAAGGTGTGGATCATCCTGGGTCTCGGACTGCTCGGCCCGCGACCGCTCGCCTACGGGAAGCTGGCCGGTCGCCGTCGCCAACGTCGTACGCGACGGCGAGCGGCCACGGCCTGAGGCAAACGCCGGCATCGATGCCGCTCGGCGGACGAAAGCGACCGGAGCCGGGGCCTGAGCAGATAGGGGACCCGCCCCTGCCTCATGCCGTGTCCGATCCCGGGGCAATGCGCAACACGGTCCTCCAGTTCCTCACCCAGGTGGCCACGGCGGCGTTCACGTCCGGGCTGACCCTGTTCCTGGTTCGCAAGCTCGGCGCCTCGGGCTACGGCATCTACTCGCTCGCCTACAGCATCGGTGGCCTCGCGCTGCTGCCGGCCGGGCTGGGCCTCCCCACCGCGGTGGGCCGCTTTCTTGCCGACCACCGATCCGATGTGGGCCAGATGCGCGCCATCCTCGCCCTGGGATTGAAGCTCCAGGTGCCGGCGGCGCTTGTGAGCGGGGCGGGGCTGTTCGCGCTCGCGGGCGCCATCGCCGACGCCTACGGGCATCCGGCGCTGGGCTGGCCCCTGCGCTGGATGGGCTGCGCGGTGGTCGCCCAGGCGATCTTCGGGCTGTTCACGTCCACCTGCATGTCGATTCGGCGCATCTCGGGCAGCCTGTGGATGGTCGTGATCGAGAGCGCGATCGAGACGTTCGCGGCGGTCGCGCTCGTGCTGGCCGGCGCGGGCGCGGCGGGTGCACTGCTCGGCAAGGCGATCGGCTACGCGGTGGCCGCCGTAGCCGGGTTCGTGCTCGTCTCGCGCCTGCTCGGCGGCATGCGCCGGCGCGGCGTCCTGCCATCCGCCGTGCACACCCGCTCGATCGTGAGCTACGCGGGCGTGCTGTTCGTGGTGAACGCAACCTGGCAGGCGATCGCCCAGATGGACATCCTGCTGATCGGCGCGTTGCTATCGAGCGCGGCGGTCGGCAGCTTCGGCGCGGTGCTGAAGATCCTGACGCTGCTCGGCTACCTCGGCATCGCGGTGTCTGGTGGGGTTGCCCCCCGGCTGTCGCTCGGCGGCGGCGCGCCCGACACCCGGACGTTCAATGCGGCGCTCCGCTACCTTCTCATCGTCCAGGGACTGGTGATCGCACCGATGCTCGTGTGGCCCAAGCCGATCGTCGGGCTGCTGCTCGGTCACGGATACTCGAGCTCGCCGGCCATCCTGCGGGTGTTGACCGTGCAGGCATTCGTGTCCGCGCCGGCTTCGCTGGCCTCGGTGTCGGTCAGCTACCTCGGCGAGGGGCGCCGTCGCGTGATGATCATGCTGGCCACGCTCGCCCTCGGGATCGTCTCGACCTACGTCCTGCTGCGGGTGATGGGTCTGCTCGGTGCGGCGGTCGCGGACGATCTCGTCCAGGTCGTGTACGTGTCGGCGCATCTATGGCTGTGCAGCCGCCTGTTCGCCGTCGAGTTCGCGCTGCTCACGCGTTCGCTGCTGCGCACGCTGCTCGCGGCAGCGGCCATGACCGTTCCGATGCTGGCCATGGGCGTGGATCACCTGTCGGTCCTGGACTGGGTGGTGGGCGGTGCGGGCGGGCTCGCTGCCTACCTGGCGACGCTGCTCCTCAGCCGCGAGATCTCGCTCGCCGAGCTGCGGCACCTCGCCGCGCGGATCCGGCTGGCGTCCGTGCCCCGATGAGCGGCTCGCGCGCCCGCCTGGAGCGGGGGCTGACCCGGCTTCGCTCTGTGAGCATCGCGAGCGCGCAGCATGCCTACGCGCTCGCTCACTTCTCGGCGGCCACCGGACGGCGCATCGGCGCGGAGCCCTCACCGCCCGGGCCGACCTGGCCGATCAGCCCGCAGACCCGAGCGCGCCTTGCCGTCCGCTGGCCGGTCAGCTATCAATGGCCGCTCGCCGGGCACTGGGTGGGGAGCCTGCGCGCGGGCATCGCCCGGCTCGTGTCGGTGACTCCGGAGGAGATCGAGCAGCCATACGAGGGCATCGTGCTGATCGAGGTCGTGCTCGACGGTTTCCGTCACGAGGTGGCGATCGATTACTTCGACCGCTCGCGTTTGCTCAACGAGGTGGCCGAGCGGTGTCCGCTCGTGTTCAAGATGCAGTACGCAGCCGGAGGCTATGGGCACGGGCACGTGATCCCGGGCGGATACGTGCCGGGCAAGACCAGCATCTACCGCTACCTTCCCGCCCTGCACCGGCTGCGCGAGCATTCGCCTCCCCGGTTTGAGGTGTACGGGCGCTTTGGCGCGCAGTACGCGCAGGACACGAGGCGCCGGGCGATCGAGCTGCTCTCCAGTCAGCGGCGCTTCCGGTTCGAGGGAAGCCTGGTGACCCGACCCTACTCGGCGTATCTTCGCGAAGCGGCGCTCAGCCGGGTGTGCATCGATTTGCCGGGTAACGGCGACATGTGCCATCGCCTGGTCGACTATCTCGCGGTGGGGTGCACGATCGTCCGACCGCAGCCGCAGACGGCGCTGCACGTTCCGCTGACCGACGGGGTCAACATTCGCTTCGCGGCCGGCGATCTGTCGAACCTGGTCGACATCTGCGCCGGGTTGCTGGCCGACGACGCGCAGCGCGATCGGCTCGCCCGCGCCGCGCGCGAGTACCACGCGCGCTACCTTCATCCCGACCAGCTGGCCGGCTACTACGTCGATCGGTGCGTCGCGCTACTGAGCGGCTGAAGCGGCCTCGAGCGGCCCACGCGAACCGCTCGGAGCGACCGGATCAGGGGCGAGACCTTGAGCCGGAAGCGTAGCTCGAAGTCACCGTGGAACACGCCCACCCGCGGCCACAGGTGCGGGCCGCGCCGCGCCATGCTGTGCGAGAGGCACGCCCCGGCCAGGTAGCCGACCTCTGAAGCAATGTCGGCAATCCGACCATCGACCTCGCCGTAGGGATAGGCGACCGAGCGACACGGTGAGCCGAGCTGCTCAGAGCAATGCTCGCGTGACTTAAGCAACTCCTCCCGGACGGCCTCCTCGGACAGCCTCCTCAGGTGCGGATGTGTACAGGTGTGCGACCCGATCTCCCAGCCGCGGTCGGCGAGCTCACCGAGTTGCTGCCAGTTCATGCACAGCAGCTCGTGAGCGTCGCGCGTGCCCCGCCAGCCCTCGATCCCGTCCCAGCGCAGCTCCTGGTTGGTGGACATGAATGAGGTGGGTGCGAACACCGTAGCGGGCACCCCGAGAGCCGAGAGGATCGGCGCGGCGCGCTCGAACACGGAAGCGAAGCCGTCGTCGAAGGTGACCGCGAGCGTCCGGTCCGCCGGCGGGTTCAGCACGGCGTCGGTGAATCTCGCGCCCTGCCATCCCCACTTGAGGAGCAAGGAGATCTGGCGCTCCAGAACGTCGGGGCTGACCGAGAAGGTCGCCCCCCAGGTTGGGCTGACCGCGTGATAGCAGAGCACCAGCACGTCGCTCATGCCGGGGCCACCGTGTCGGCGACGAGTTGCCGATACAGATCGGCGAACCGGCGCGCGACGCTCGCGATCTCGAATTGCTCAAGATCGCTGGCCGCCTCGGCGGCGAGCCGCGCGGACAGTTCCCGGTTGGTCAGCACCCGCTCGATTGCCTCGGCCAGCGCGGCCGGGTCACGGGGAGGAACCAGCAGGCCTGTCCGGCCGTTCTCCACCAGTTCGGACACGCCGCCCACTGCGGTCGCCACGACCGGGACCCGCGCTGCCTTGCACTCCAACACGAACAGAGGCGATCCCTCCCAGTCGGAGCATAGGGCGCCGACATCCACCCCCTGGAGGATCTGATCGACGTCGTTGCGGCGTCCGAGGAGGTGGACGTTCGCGGCGATGCCCAGCCGGTCGATCTGGTGCTCGAGCGCGGGCCGGCACGGACCGTCTCCGGCGATCACCAGGCGAGCCGCGGGAAGTCGCCCAAGCAGCCGGGCGTGCGCGTCGAGCATCACCTCGAGGGCCTTCTCCTTGCGCATGACCGCCGCTACGCCGATCACCGGCACCTCCGCAGACAGGCCGAGCTCGTCGCGAATGTTGCCATCGACGGGACCCAGGTGGGGCACGTAGGCGGTCGGGATCACCTTGATCGTCTCGGCGGGGACGCCCTCCAGCTTAATCATCCGCTGACGGTTGGCCTCAGAAACCGCCACGAAGCAGGTCGCGAACCGACTAATCAGATGGCCGTCCAGCCACATCCGCAGACGATCCCCGGTGTAGGACCAGTTGTGCTCGTGGGCGATGATCACCGGCACTCGGCAGGCCCGTCCGGCGAGGCTGGACCACACGTTCGAGCCGAACATGTGGGAATGGATGACGTCGAAGCGCTCGCGTCGGACCATGTCGAACAGCGGCAGGAGGCGGTGAACATCCCATTTGGCCCGGCGACCAAGGCTCACGTAGCGCACGCCGGCATCGAGGAGCGCGCTGACCGCGTGGTCGTCCCCGCTGCGGGTGCAGCACAGCCATGGCTCGATCTCCTCGCGTGGCATGTGGGCGGCCAGTCCGGCAGCGAAGCGCTCGGCGCCGCCCCAGGACGCCACGTGGTCCATCACGAACAGGACGCGCAAGCGGCGGTCAGCCATCAACGAGTCAGCGCACGGGCGTCTGATCTGGCCAGCGCTAACAGTGCCGGTGGCACGGCAAGCAGAAGCCACAGCAGGTGCTCGTATTCGTTCGAGATGAAGAAGTCGGCGCTGAGCAAACCGACCAGTGCTAGGGCGATGCTCCGGGACATCAGCCCGAACTTCTGCTGTCCGGCTCGTTCGTACAGCCGAGCGGCCCGCAGCGCCGACGCGATTGAGCCGATGGCGATCGTGAGGAGCGCGATGAGCCCGAGAGGGCCGAGCTCGTCGAGGATCTCCAGGTAGGTGTTGTGCGTGACATGGGGGACGTCGACAATGACGTCGGCCCGCGTCAACGGCCCCGAGCTCTGGACGTACTGGACCGCGGTCACAGGAAAGTTGCCGGCGCCGACCCCGAGCACCGGATTCGCCTCCCACATCTTGATACCCACCCTCCACAGGTCGGTCCGCCCGGTCGAGCTGTCCGAGTTGAGGTGCTGGATGGCGGCCGACGGCGCGAGCAGGAAGAAGTAGAACGGAACCAGCACCGCGACCACGGCGGCAACGACGACAGCGCGTCGGCGCCAGCGGCCGCCGAAGATTACCGCTGCGAGCAGCACCACACCGAGCGCGACGACCCCTCCGCGTGACCCGGTGTCGATCATCGCCACACCCATGATCACCGCGGCCACGATGGCGAGTGACCGCAGCGCCGAACCGCGCGGCAACGTGGCGATCAGGCCCGCGTCCAGAGTCATCGCGGTCACCAGCAATGCGGCCTCGGCGTCGAAGTCTCCGATTCCGCCGGCCAGGCGGCCTCCACCGGACTGGGCCAGCCCGATCATGGCCGAGATCACCGCCCCGATCACGAACGCGGCGATGAACCACACGACGTGCTCCCGGCGCCGGATAGCGCCGAACACGACCGGGAAGAGCAGCGCGTCGAGTACGAAGCGCGAGCTCGACGACACGGCCGTCCCGCTGTCCACCGCCCACGCGGCGCTCATCACCGACCAGGCCACAAACGCGACCACTCCGGTCGACAGCACCGGCGCGGAGACAAAAAGCGCCCGGCCCGCGCGTGTCCGCGTGTGCAGCGTCTGGGCGGCCAACCAAGACAGGAACACGATCAGGCCGGCGACCTTCATGAAGCTGACCGCGCCGCTGCCCGCGTTGACGACCTCGAGGAACGACAGCAGCGTGAAGAGCAGCACGCCGAGGGTGAGGTTGGCCAGCACGGCACCAGCGAACGTCAGCCCGAGTGCCGCCGCGACTCCGTAGCGAGGTTGGATTCCGGCGGCCACCCCGACCATCAGGCTGATCGCGACGACGAATGCGATCAACCCGAGAGTGCGCGCCTCCAGACGCTGCGGGAGGGCCATCAGGCGCCTGGAGTGCCGATCGATTCCTCGGTGTCGGCTGGGCGATCGCCGCGGCGCATCGGGGTGACCTCGCCGTTTTCGACGGCGGCGGAGTAGTAGTAGCCGGTGCGGGGGCCGGACTCGCCGACCAGGACCAAGCCACTGGGCAGCGTCCCATGGCCGACGAGCATGTCGTGCAGGCGGGCGAGCTTGGTCAGCTTCGAGACGCCCATGCGGGCCACGATCAACACCTCGTCGGCCAGGTTGGCCAGCGGTAGGGCATCACTGACGTCGGTGAGGGGCGGAGAGTCGATCACGACGTAATCTGCGATCGACTTCGCCTCGGTAATCAGCCGCTTGGCCACCGAGGGCGAGAGGCGGTCAGCGTGCCCGGCGCCCGGTCGGCGTACCGCCAGCACCCGCAGCTCCCAACCGTCGAACTCGGCCACGGTCAGGGCCCTGGGGAACTCGACGCGTCCGTTGATCACGTCCTCGGTGCCGTACTCGACTTCGAGCGCGAGCGTCTGGGCGATCGTGGGCCGGCGCAGGTCGGCCTCGATGAGAATCACGCGCGAGCCGCCGTGGGCGAGCGCGGCGGCCAGGCCGATGGCCGAGGTCGTCTTGCCCTCGGCGGGGGAGGACCCCGTCATCAGATATGCGCGCGAGCGACCGCGGGCCCGGGACGCCAGCATCGTCCGCAGCGTCCGGTAGCCCTCGAGCGCGCCGAATGAGAGCTCGGCCGGGAGCATCGGCCGGTGTGGCTGCCGCCGGCGGCGTTCGCGCGGGATCTGAGCCATGATCGGGATCGGGAAAAGCTCGCGCAGCTCCTCCTCACGCCGCAGGCGCGGATCGAGCGCCTGGTAGGCGAAGGCCAGCCCGATGCCGATGATCAGCCCGCCGAACAGCGCAGCGACCAGCGACAGCTTCACCCTGGGCGTGTATGGGCTGGTCGGCAAGGTGGCCGACGTGGCCAGCGTCATCGTCGGATCGGGACTGCTCGACAGCGTCTCGAGCTGGCTGAGCTGATCGGCGACCGTTCCTGGCTGGCCCTGCAATGTGCTGGGCAGTTTTGCCGCCTGTGCCTGAAGGCCGGGGATGATCGCGGTGATCGCCCGGTGCAGCGCCGCGGCGCGGGTGGCGATGACCGCCTGCGGGAAGGCGTCAGCGATTTTCTGGGCGCGGCTCGCCGACGACGCGGTGGCGGTGACCGCCACCAGATTGCTCTGGCCCACCGGCGTCGCACTGACGTCGGCGAGCAGCGCGCTGGCGGACATGTTCAGGTGCAGCGCGCTCGCCGCCGCCGTCGCAACCTGCGGAGTGGTGATGAGACTGGAGGCGGTGAGCACATCGCGCGTAGGGTCGCCCGAGGAGAAGAGCACCGGCAGGCCAATCAGCGTCGTCGTGTTGGCCGGAACCGGCGAGATCAGCATCTGGGAGGTGGCCCGGTACTTCTTCGCCGCGGTCGCGACGTACACGCCGGTCCCGGCGACGCAGACAACGACGCACAGCGCGATCAGCCAGGCGTGGTCCCACAAGGCTTGCAGGTAGCGGTGGACGCTCGGCGCCTGAACGCGCGCCAGCGCAGGACTAGCAGTCTCGGCGGGCATTCTCTCGTACTATGGCATGCAGGGGGCGGGCCCTAGGCTGGCTTCGCCGCACCGTGCAGTGATGCCACCTACCGGCGCACCCGATAGAGACCTCGACCCGGCCGACGACATCGCTTGCTCGGTCCTCGTGCCGGTTCTCAACGAAGAACGTCACATCCGGTCCAGCGTTTCCGCGATGCTTGCGCAGAATTTCCGAGGCCGGCTCGAGGTCCTGCTGGTCGACGGCGGCTCGACCGACGGGACGCGGGCGATTCTCGAGGATCTGGCGCGAGCGGATCCTCGGGTGCGGGTGCTGGACAACCCCCGCGGCCGCACGCCGAGCGGTCTGAACGTCGCTCTGCGTCACGCCCGCGGCCGGTGGGTGGCCCGAATGGACGCTCACACCGCGTATCCGCCCGACTACATCGCTCGTGGGGTCGAGCGCCTGGAGCGCGGCGGCACCCGCTGGGTGAGCGGACCGGTAGTCCCAGTCGGTCGGTCTCGCGTGTCGCGCGCGGTGGCACTCGCGCTGCGGAGCGCCCTGGGGCGGGGTGGCTCGCGAAAATGGCATGCGACCAACCGGCCCGGCGAGGAGTACGAGCTCGATTCTGGTGTGTTCGCGGGGGTGTGGGCGCGCGAGACCGTGCTCGAGTACGGGGGCTGGGACGAGGAATGGGCGCGAAACCAGGATGCCGAGATGGCGGGCCGCTTCCTGGGTCGAGGTGAGCGGCTGATCTGCCTGCCCCAGATGGGCGCCGAGTACACGCCGCGTGACGCGCTGCGGCCGCTGTGGCGCCAGTACGGGGGATACGGCGAGTACCGCGTGAAGACCGCGCTGCGTCATCCGCACACGATGCGGCGGTCTCATCTCCTTCCACCATTGCTGGTCATGACCGCCGGAGTGGCCCTGGCTGCTCCGGCACCGCTTCGCCGGGCGGCCCGTACCGCGCTCGCCGTGTACGCCGGAACGCTCTTCGGCGCGGGGGCGCGAGCGGCGGCGCACGCCGAACACCGCGCCGACGCGGTGATGGTGCCTGTGGTGCTGGCTGTGATCCATTTTGGCAACGGTGTGGGAGTGATCCGCGGCGTCCTGCGCAATGGGTTTCCGCTGGCGGCGGTCGCCACCGCACTTGGAGCCGTCCGGGCTGCGGCCAAGCTCGGCCGTGATCCGGAGCCGGTGTCTTCACCCTCCCTGGGCGGTTAGCGCGTGCGGTCCGGGTGTCGCATCACCTCGGCGTAGGCACTCCCCCGGGACTGCACAACCTCTAGGACCGTCATGGCGATGATGCGCAGATCCAGCCACAGCGACCAGTTCTGGATGTAGTAGTTGTCCCATTCGACCCGGTCGGCGATCGAGGTTTCGCCGCGCAGGCCGCTGACCTGCGCCCAGCCGGTCATCCCCGACTTCACCCGATGACGGTCGCCGTAGCGCCGGACCACACGCTCGAACTCGCGCACGTAGCCGACCCGCTCGGGGCGTGGACCGACGATCGACATCTCGCCCCGGAGCACGTTCAGCAGCTGCGGCAACTCGTCAAGCGAGAGCACGCGCATGATCCGCCCGGGCGGCGTGACGCGATCAGGAACCCTCGTCGCCACCGGGCCAGCCTCGCCCCGGATCTTGGCCGCCCACCGAGCATCCGCCTCGCCGTCCGCGGAGGGATCTCCACGCATCGTCCGGAACTTGAGCATCGTGAACTCGCAGCCGTCCCGGCCGACGCGGCGCTGGCGGAAGAAGATCGGGCCGGGCGAGGAGAGCCGGACGGCCACCGCACAGCCCAGCAGCAGGGGGCTGAGCACCAGCACGGCCAGGGCCGCGAAGCCGCGGTCGAAGGCATGCTTGACCGCGAACTGCCACCCCCGCGGGTTGGTCGGGCGCAGATTCAGAAGCGGCAGCCCGCCGACGTGGTCAAGCGTCGCGCGCTCGTTGATCGACTCGAAGAACCGCGGTACGAGTGAGACCTCGACGCCGAGGCGATCGCACTGCTCGACCTTGTCGACGAGCTCGTGGTCGGGCAGTGAGGAGAACGCGAGGATCACGCGCCGCGCGCCAGTCCGCTCGATCGCCTGCATCAGGTCGTCCGGGTCGCCCAGGACCGGCAGGCCGCTTGGCGCGGCGCGCTCGGCGCCCGCCAGCGGGTCGGAGTCCAGATATCCGACCGGCCGCAGCCCGTAGCTGGGATCGGTCACGAGGCGCTTGACCAGGTGCTCCCCAACCAGCCCGGCGCCGACGATCAACGTCGGGGTGGCCAGCGTGCCGGTGCGCGTGGCCTGGCGACGGATCGAGAGCAGCACCAGGCGGGCAACCGTGAGATACACGCCGCTGAACAGCCAGAGCCGAAGCGCCAGGGAGACCTCGTGGTTGGCGCCGATCACCGAGCCGGCCGCAATCGTCAGCATCGTTGAGATCGAAACGACCGACAGGATGCGTGTCGCGGTCTCCAGCGAGGAGCCGTGGAGCCGTTCGTCCGGGCTGCGCCGGCTGTGCATCATGGCCAGGGTGAGCGGCGGGAAGATCGCGGCCAGCCAGCGGGCGGCCGAGCCGCCGGAGGTCGGCGCGCCGAACAGCGCCGCGGTCGACGCCAGGTAGAGGATCACCACGTCGAGCAGCAGGCAGAACTGAGCCCAGTAGCGCGGGGCGATCAGCCGCGCGGCGAGGCCGGAGACGAGATCTCCGGTCGACCGCCCGAGGGCTAGCGGGCCGCTCTGATCAGCGTGCGATGCGGCAGGCGGAGGCGTCAAATGTCGATGTCCTTATCTGAACCATGTGAGTCCGGTCCCGTTACGAGAGCCATCCGCCCGATGCGCCATGCTTCCCCAACAATCCTGACGCGCGATGCACTCCCTTTCTGTCACTCCCCAAGATACCACAGACATGGGTAAACCTAAACAAAATTCATCAACCAAAATTCGCTCGATGCAGGACATTTCCACGGCGGGCGTACGATTTGCCTGCGAACAACTAACAGGAGGCGCAGACATGTCCCGCTTGGTCCGGATGGATGAGACCGGCCATACCACGATCGCGGAGTGGACCGTGGGCGACTCTGGGGCGGTTGAGGCAGCGGTCCGGGCCTTCCGCGCCGAGCTTGAGCAGGGCTACTACGGCGTCGTCTCGCAGGGCGAAGGGCATGCCGAGCAGGTGCGCGAGCTTCCGGTCGATGCTCCGTTGGTGATCCTCCGCCGGCCGATCGCGGGCGGCTAGACGCTCCCCGGAGGTGGATGGCGGGGCGCTCCCGGAGCTGGCTCGGGTCCACTGGCGCCCGCGCGTGAGCGAGCAGCGCCTGGCTCGCCGGGGACACCTGTGGACGGCGACCACGGTCGTCCACGCCCTGCCGTTCATCGCGGGCGCGGCCCTGCTGCTCGCATTGCTCCCGATCCTCGCTCCGGTGTCGCTGGTGCTGCTCGTGCACGCCTGGGCCATCCCCGAGCTGTACGCCGCCCGGGGGGCGGGAGCGCTCCGCCGTCGCCCGATCGCCGGCGGCGGGGAGCTCGCCGCCGAGCGCGTCGCGGTGGGATTGCTGGGGGACCTCGTCGACGATCGCGCCCGCGAGCTGCATGCGCGCTCCGGCGTGGTCCTCGAGCGCGGGCGGCTCGGCGTCTGGCTGCTCGGCCCGGCCGGCGCGCTCCTGGTCCGGCCGGGCGGGCGGCGGGTCAACTGCTACTGCGTCAGGACGACCGACCCGGCGCTCCCGCCCACCGACCGCATCGCCCATCTGCTGCTGGCGCTGCGCAGCGACGAGATCGGCTTCGCCACGCTGGCCAACCTGACGTTCTCGGGCGCGCGCTGGCGGGTACGCCGGCGCTTGACGCCGACCGCGCGTGAGGCGCTCGACGCCGCGGCCCGCGCGGCGCGCCCTCACTGAACGGGGCCGCGCGGCCGATGGTGGGCGGGAGAACTTTGTACGCAGGGCCAATGTGAGCAAGGCCGCCGGCGCCGATCATGCTCACATGACCCGTCCAGTGAAGTCCTCCAAGGTCCTGCTGGTGCCTGAGCGGCGCGCCCCGGACCGGCCCCCGGCGGCCGTCCCCGTGCGGCGCTACCGGTTGGTGCGGGTGCGCTTCTAAGCATTCCGTAAGCACCCCCGAGACCCGTCGTTGCGTGGAGTACGCTTTGGCTATGCAAACTCAAGTTGAGGCCCATCGGGGGCGTCCGCCGATCGTGCGGAAGGCCGCGGCGGGGTTGGTGCTGGTCGTGGCAGCGGCGCTCATCCTGAAGATCGTCATCGGCTTCGTGATCGCGATCTTCTGGACCGTCGTGGTGATCGCGGCGGTGCTGGCCGTGCTGTGGGCCGTCAAGACGCTCGTCTGGTGAACTCCGACCACAGGCCGACATGGGCCTAGTGGTGATTCTGTTCTTCTTCGGCCTGGCGGGCGGCATCGTCGGGCGGATCAAGGGCAGCTCGTTCGTGCTCTGGTTCCTCATCTCCGCGGCGGTGCCGTTCGTCGGGCTGCTGACCGCCATCTGTTATCGCTGGGATAACCGCGAGCTGCGCCGCCAGTGCCCAGATTGCGGGCGGGTCCTCAAGCTGCACGATGCGGTGTGCATGACGTGCGGCGCCGAGCTCGAGTTCCCCGAGGTGGCGATCGCGCCCGAGGTGGCGGTCGGTCCGCCGCGAGCGTAAGCGGCGTACCGCCGGCGGTCGGAGCCACGGCGCGCTCACGCCCGACCGCGGCGCCCGCGGGCCCCTTCATTCGGGGCGAAACCCGTTGTTAGACTGGCTTTCTCCCGCGCGCGGAGCGGCCGCGCGTACCCACAGCGGATTTGCCGAAAGGAGGCGAAGCGCCATGCGTGCAGTCGACGCTCTGATGGAATGCCTGAAGGCTGAAGGTGTCGATGTCGTATTCGGCCTCCCCGGCGGGGCGAACCTGCCCACCTACGACGCGTTCTACGACGCCGGCATCCGCCACATCCTGGTCCGCCACGAGGCGGGCGGCGGACATGCCGCCGAGGGCTATGCCAAGGCAACCGGCAAGGTGGGCGTGGCGCTGGCCACCAGCGGCCCCGGAGCGACCAACCTGATCACGCCGATCTGCGACGCGATGATGGACTCGGTGCCGGTGGTGTTCATCACCGGTCAGGTCCGGACCGAGCTGCTGGGCACCGACGGCTTCCAGGAGGCCGACATGATCGGCATCAGCATGCCGATCGTGAAACACAGCTTCATGATCCAGGACCCTCTGGAGATCCCGCGCTCGATCCACGAGGCGTTCCATCTGGCCCGGACTGGCCGTCCGGGCCCGGTGGTGGTCGACATCCCGCAGGACCTGAGCCGCGCGGACATCCCGTACGAGCCGGTCAGCGACGTGCGGCTGCCCGGCTACCAGCCGACCACCGAGGGCAACCAGAAGCAGATCCGGATCGCCGCCAAGGCCCTGGCCAACGCGCGGCGCCCGATCATCTACGCCGGCGGCGGCGTGGTCGCCTCGGGTGCGGCGGCCGAGCTGACCGAGCTCGCGACCTGCGATCGCTTCCCGGTCACGTGCACGGTGATGGGGCTCGGCGGGTTCCCGGGCACTCATGAGCAGTGGCTCGGAATGCTCGGTATGCATGGCACTCGGGCGGCGAACTACGCGATGGACGAAGCCGACCTGATCTGCGCCATCGGTGCGCGCTTCGACGATCGGGTGACCGGCAAGCTCTCGGAGTTCGCTCCGCGGGCCAAGTTCATCCACATCGACATCGACCCGGCCGAGATCTCCAAGAACGTCCCGGCCCACATCCCGATCGTCGGCGACGCGAAGAACATCCTGCCGCGGCTGACCGCCGAGTACCGGGCGCTGGGTGCCGATCCGGGCCGGCTGGAGGAATGGTGGTCGCGCATCCGCGTGTGGCAGGAGCGCCATCCGCTGCGCTACGAGGACTCGACCGACTCCGAGATCAAGCCCCAGTTCATGATCCAGGCGCTCTACGAGGCGACCGGCGGTGAGGCGATCGTCTCAAGCGACGTCGGCCAGCACCAGATGTGGGCCGCCCAGTACTACAACTTCCCACGGCCGCGCCGGTGGATCAACTCCGGGGGCCTGGGGACGATGGGCTTCGGCCTGCCGGCGGCGATGGGCGCCAAGGTCGGGTGCCCCGATCAGACCGTGGTCTGCATCGCCGGCGACGGCTCGGTCCAGATGAACATGCAGGAGCTCGCGACCTGCAGCCAGGAGGGCATCGCGATCAAGGTGTTCATCATGAACAACGGCTACCTGGGGATGGTCCGCCAGTGGCAGGAGCTGTTCTGGGACAAGCGCTACAGCCAGGTCGATATGGGCCAGTGGCCGGACTTCGTCAAGCTGGCTGAGGCGTACGGCGCCACCGGCCTGCGCCTAGATGACAAGCACACGCTCGTCTCCGACATGAAGGAGGCGCTGGCCACCGATGGGCCGGTGCTGGTCGACGTGCGCGTCACCCGCGAGGAGAACACCTACCCGATGATCCCGGCCGGGCAGCCGGCGCGGAACATGGTGGGCTGAGCGATGGGTGAACCGGCAACCAAGGAAGTCCTGTCGCTCGACGAGCTCGAGGCGGTCAGTGGCCTGCGCACCGGCCGCAAGCACATCCTGTCGATCCTGGTCGAGAACAAGCCGGGTGTCCTGACCCGCATCGCGGGGCTGTTCGCCCGGCGCGGGTTCAACATCGACACGCTCGCGGTCGGCCCCACCGACGACGAGCGCCTGTCACGGATCACGCTCACGCTGGACGGTGCCCTGCACCCGATCGACCAGGTGACCAAGCAGCTCCACAAGCTGGTCAACGTGCTGAAGATCCGCGATCTCGAACCGCGCGAGACGCTGGCTCGAGAACTGGCGATGTTCAAGGTCTCGGCGGATGGCGCCAGCCGGGCGGAGGTCATGCAGCTCTGCGAGATCTTCCGCGGCAAGGTGGTCGATGTCACCAAGCGCTCCCTGGTGATCGAGCTGACCGGCACGTGCGAGAAGGTCGACGCCTTCGAGCAGCTGGTCCGACCATTCGGGTTGATCGAGATGGCCCGCACGGGGGAGATCGCCATCGCCCGCGGCCGCAGCGAGACCTAGAGCGATTCGGTCGGCCGCGGTGGCGCTCAAACGGAGTTCCCGGCCGAGCTGATCGATCCGAGTCCCACTAACCTGGGCGGATGAGTACCCGCGCACGGGGCCTCGCGCCGGGCTGGGGTTGGCTCGATAGCGACAGCCTACGCCGGCTCGAGCTGCGGCTCCAGGAAGGGCTGCGCCGGGCGCGCATCACCGGGACCCCGGCCCTGGCGAGCGTAACCGCGACGGTCGACCCGGCGGTCGACCCGACCGCGGTGGCCGTCGCTTCGCGGCGCGCCGAGGAGCCGTGGTTCTGTCTGGAGCAGCCCGATCGCGAGGGCTCGGCCGTGGCGGCGATCGGATGCGTGCGCGCGCTCGACGCGCGCGGCGCCGGTCGCTTCGACCACGTGGCCAGACGGTTCTCGGCGCTCACTGCCGCCGCGCTGGCCGACGCCCCAGACGGGCCGCCGGGCTCGGGACTGATCGCCGTGGGCGGCTTCGCGTTCGCGGCCGACGGTGGCAGCTCGGCGCGCTGGGAGGGCTTTGCCCCCGCGTCGATGATCATCCCTCAGGTGTCGCTGGCGCGCCGTGGCGAGCGCGTGACGCTGAGCGTCAACGTCGAGATCGCTGCGGACGACACCATCGAAGATTTGCGCGCGCGCGTCGGTGCCCGGCTGGATTCGCTGCGCTCGGTGCCGTTGCCGCTGCTCGACCCGGCGCCGGCCGGGCACTACCGGGTGCTCAGCCCGATACCGCCGTCGCACTACGAGGAGGCGGTGGCCCGCGCGGTGCAGCGAATCCGGGGTGGCGAGCTCGAGAAGATCGTGCTGGCTCGCGACGTCGAGGTGCACGCGCCCGTGGAGCACGACGTGGGAGCGGTCCTCGGGCTGTTGCGCGAGGCGTTTCCGTCCTGCTACGTGTTCGCGGTGGGGAGGGGGGACGCCGCATTCGTGGCCGCCAGCCCCGAGCTGCTCGTGCGCCGCGAGGGGCAGCGCGCGTCGACCGTGGCGCTGGCGGGCTCCGCGCGGCGCAGCGCCGACCCCGCGATCGACGACCATCTCGGCGAGCAGCTGCTGCAGAGCGACAAGGACCGCGAGGAGAACGCGATCGTCGTGCGGCAGATCGCGCGCGCGCTGCGGCCCCACGCCGTGTGGGTCACCGCGGCGCCCGAGCCGGCGCTCGTGCGGGTGGCCAACATCCAGCACCTCGCCACGCCGATCCGCGCTCAGCTGACCGCGCCTTTGAGTGCGATTGAGCTGGCGGGGATCCTGCACCCCACGCCCGCCGTGGGCGGTGAACCGCTCGGCGTGGTGGAGAAACTCATCCCGGCCCTCGAGGGTCTCGACCGCGGCTGGTACGCGGGGACGATGGGGTGGAGCGACGCGACCGGAGACGGCGAGTTCTGTGTGGCCCTGCGCTGCGCGCTGCTGCGCGGGCGGCTCGCGACGCTGTATGCGGGCGGCGGGATCGTGCGCGACTCCGATCCCGTGGCCGAGCTGGCCGAGACCGAGGTCAAGCTGGGCGCGCTTCTGCCCGTGCTGTCCGGCTGACTGAGTCCAGCGCGGCGGCGGCGGCCCGGCGGTGAAGGTTCAGGTTCGCCACCCGGTCGGTGCGGATCTCGATGATCGTCGTGCCGTCCTCGGCCATCGAGCGCTGCACCGCGGCGCCGAGCTCGCCCAGGTTGGCCGGGCGCTCGAGGCGGCAGCCGTAGAGCGCGGCGGCGTGCGCGAAGTCGAGCCCGTGCGGGGTGGCGACGTGCTCCTCGAACGCGTCGGTCTGGCCGGAGACCGGGAGGAAGTGGAAGATCCCGCCGCCGTCGTTGTTGAGCAGCACGATCGTCAGTGGCACGCCGAGCCGGCGCGCGGCGGCCAGGCCGCCGATGTCGTGGGCGAGCGCCACGTCGCCGATCAGCAGCACGACCGGGCCGCGGCCGGCGGCGGCGGCGCCGAAGGCGGCCGACACGGTGCCGTCGATCCCGTTCGCGCCCCGATTGGAGAGCACCCGCGGGCCGTCCTCGCGCGCCGGCAGGAACAGCTCGACATCGCGGATCGGCATCGAGGAGGCGACGAACAGCGTCGCGTCGGGGCCGAGCCATTCGCCCAGGCTGCGGGCTGTGAGGGGCTCGGACAGCTCCTCGCCGAGCGTCCGGATGAGCGCCTCGCCGGCCGCATCGTCGGCCGCTCGCCACGCTGCGAGCCAGCCGGGATCGGCCGCGACGGCCTCGGACCCTGTGAGTCCGTCGAGCAGGCTCTCGGCTGAGGTCAGTACCCGCATGCCGACCACCGCGTCCGGATCGTGCCAGACGCCATCCGGATCGACGGCTATCTGCGCCGCCGTGTGGAGGCCGGCCAGCCACGTGCGCAACGGCTTTGAGGTCGGCAGATCGCCGACCCGGATGACGAAGTCCGGACGGTGCGCGCCGGCGAATCCCGGATCGCGGAGCAGCAGGTCGTAGTGGGCGATCGCGGCCGGGCCGTGGCGGGCGCCCGACAGCGGGTCGGCCAGCAGCGGGATCCTGGCCTCGGCGGCGAAGTGCGCCAGCCGGGCGCCGGCGTCGCCCGGACGTGTGCGTTCGGCCCCGGCCACGATCACGATTCGCCCGCTCGGGTGGCCGCCGCCGGTGGGCGCCTTTGGGGGTGGCGTGTCCAGCATCACGTATGGCCGGTCTGCGTCGCGTCCGGTGTGGTCGTCGGGAAGGGCCTCGTCGAGGACCAGCGGCTCGCGCAGCGGGAAGTTCAGGTGCACGGGACCCGCGGGGCCGTGGACGGCGGTCCAGTAGGCGCGGCACGCCAGCGTCCGGATCCAGCGAAGCGACGCCGGCGTCGCCTCGTGCTGGCCGACCTCGAAGAACCACTTGGCGGCGTCGCCGTAGAGCTTGAGCTGATCGATCGTCTGGCCGGCGCCGACCTCGCGGAGCTCCGGCGGGCGATCCGCGGTCAGCACGATCAGCGGCACGCGCGCGTGGCGGGCCTCGATCACCGCCGGAGCCAGGTTGGCCCCCGCCGTGCCCGAGGTGCAGGTCACGGCCACCGGGCGCCCCGAGCGCTTGGCCGCCCCGAGGGCGAAGAACCCGGCACATCGCTCGTCGAGGTGCGACCAGGTGTGGATGCGGGGCTGGCGCACGAGCGAGAGGACGAGCGGCGTGTTGCGCGAGCCCGGTGCGGTGCACGCGTGCTCCATCCCGCAGCGGGCGAGTTCGTCGCAGAACGCACGGAGCAGCAGGTAGGTGTCGATGGCGGTCATGATCCGGATCCGATGGCGCGCGACATCGTCCTCCTGCACGGCTTCACCCACACCGGGGCGAGCTGGGAGGCCGTGGTCGCGGCGCTGGGGGAACGCTATCGCGCGCTCGCGCCGGACATCCGCGGCCACGGGACGCGCTCGGAGGCCGAGCCGGTGACGCTCGAGGCGGTCCTGGGCGACCTCGCCGCGCTGGCGCCGGAGCGCTTCACACTGGTGGGTTACTCGATGGGCGGGCGGATCGCCTTGCACGCCGCGGTTGCGCTGGGCGCGCGGATCGAGCGGCTGGTGCTGATCGGGGCCAGCCCGGGACTCGCCGAGGCGGCCGAGCGCGCGGCCCGCCGCGCGGCCGACGAGGCGCTGGCGGATGAGCTTTCGGTCTTGAGCATCGATCAGCTCGCTGCGCGCTGGGCCCGGACGCCGGTGCTGGCCGGCCAGCCGCCCGCGGTCGCCGCCGCCGTGCACGCCGACCGGCTGCGTAATTCGCCGGCCGGCCTTGCCCGGGCCCTGCGCGGCCTTGGAACGGGTGTGCTGCCGTCGCTGTGGGACCGGCTCGGCGAGATCGCCATGCCGGTGGCGGTCGTGGTCGGGGAGCGCGACCAGAAGTTCAGCGCGATCGCAGAGCGGATGGCGGGTGCCCTACCGCGTGCCGAGGTGGTCGTGGTGCCGGGGACCGGTCACGCCGTGCACGTGGAGGCGCCGGCGCGGGTGGCGGCCCTCATCAGGCGGCGCTCACTGCGTCGCCGAGGGACGTGAGCGAGATACCACGCTCGCGAGCGTTCTCGACGATCACTTCGATCGCGTCGGCAGTGGCTGCGGCGCTTTGCCGGCGGGCGTACCGAGCGGAGTCATGCAAGAGCACGATTCCCCCGTCATCGAGCTCCCCGGTGACGATCTCCGCGATCCGCGCGGCGCTGATGCGCTCCCAATCCAGTCCCCACGTGGACCAGTACACCACGCTCATCCCGAGCGACGCGCAGGTCCGCGCGGCGGCGGCAGACATCCTTCCGTACGGCGGCCGGTACCAACGACACTGCACACCGAGGGACTCATCCAGGACGGAAAAGCCTCGCTGCAGGTCCTCCGCGCTGCGCTGCGGAGGGGTCCTGTCCTGGCGTTCGTGACCATAACCGTGCAGTGCGACCTCGTGACCGCGGTCAACCACCTCTCGTGCCAGGTCCGGATGGCTCTCGACCTGCGTGCCAAGGAAGAAGAAGGTCGCGTGCACGCCAGCTCGATCCAGTGCCTCGAGCACGGCCGGTGTCGCGTCGGGGTCTGGCCCGTCATCGAATGTCAGCGCCGCGCACCCGCGCGCATCGATGCGTTCGAGCCCCGGGTACTTCTGCCAGCGGCGAGCGCGGCCGGGATGCCATGCGTGCAGGCGCTCACTTGCCGCGGACGGCAGTAACGACCGTAACCCGGGTGGCCTTCTCAGAGCTACATTGTGCCCCGGCCAGCGGGGGCCGGCAGGCAGCTAGGCGGCCTGGAGGATGGCCGGCATGGCCGGCCCGCACTGGTGCACGTCGTCGGCCAGGCGATCGGCCGAGACCAGCTCCCAGCGGCCGCTCTCGACCAGGGCGCGGCACAGCGCCTCGACGTCGGCCAGCGCGTCCTGGGCCTCGATGTCGGTCGAGAGGTCGCTCGAGAAGATGAGATTGTCCGCGGCGTAGCGAATCCGCTGCTGCTCTGAGTCGAGCAGCTTGCTCGGGCCCACGTCCTGGAGGGTCTTCATCACCCGGCGATATGCGTTGGAGCGTTCAGGACTCATCTTCGGTCTCCTGTCGAGCGGTCGGCTCTGTATTAGGCATCATCGTCGGCATCTGACGCCCGGCCTTTAGCCCCAGGGCCAAATTTCTTCGCCCGCGAGTTGTACCCGGGCGCGAATCGGCTCAAGCGTGAGGTTGGTCACGATGAGCCGAGCGTCAGCCGCGCCGGTACCAGGCTTCCAAACCGGCGCCCAGCCCGGCCCCGGAGGGAACGGAAATCCGCCCGCCGTGCGGGGGCAGCGGGTCCTCTCGGCCGGCGAACAGCCCGAGCGTGGCCAGCCCGCACGGATGATCGGGCCGGATGACCGCCGCTGCGTGCAGGGCGGCGGCAATGCCCAGCGGCCCATCGAGGGTCGAGGCGAGGTACACCTCATAGCCGGCGGCGCGGGCCCGGAAAGTCGCATCGAGCAGCCCGGTGATCCCCCCGCAGGCGACGATCTTCAGGCACACCGCGCGGCACACCCGGTCCTCCAGCGCCCCGGCGCCGGACGCGGTCTCATCCAGGGCGATCCCCACTTCCGGGACGGCGCTCGACACGCTCCGCGTCTGCTCGAGACCGTGCACCGGCTCCTCGCACAGCTCGATTCCGACCGGGGCGAGCACCCGCAGCGTCGCGATCGCCTCCTCGACCGACCACGCGCCGTTGGCATCGAGCCTGATCGCCACCTCCGGGCCGGCGGCTGCGCGCACGGCGGCCAGCCGGCCGGCGTCGTCGCCGAGGCCCACCTTCGCCTTCACGCAGCGAAAGCCCGCCACGCGGGCCGCGCCGGCCTGGGCCGCGGCACCCGCCCGGTCGGCCTCGGCGATCGTCTGGTTGACCTCGACCGCCTCGGCCGCGCTCGCGCCGATCAGCCGCCACACCGGCTCTCCCGCGCGCCGGCCCTCGAGGTCCCACAGGGCCATGTCGATCGCGGCCACGGCGGGAACAACCGCGACTCGCCGCCACTCCGACAGAACGTCCTGGCGCGCGGCGCCCGGTGGCGCACCGGCCAGGATGTCCCGGCAGGCCCCGAGCGACTCGAGCACGTCCTCGACGTTCACGCCGTGGTAGTCGGCCAGCGGAGCCGCCTCGCCCAGCCCGATGAAGCCATCCTCGTCCTCGACGCCGACCAGCACGAGTGGACGATCCGTCAGGGAGCCGCGGGCGGAAACAAACGGCGCGCGCAAGCGCGCCCTGATCAAATCGATCTGAACCTTCACCGACTGAGAAGCAGCCCGGCGGCCAGCAGCGTGCAGAAGATCAGCTGGAGCAGACCGGTCTGAGCCAGCGCTCCGTTGAGCGACGCCCCGTCGGTACGGGTGTGCACGATGCCGATCACCCGCGCGGCGAGCGGCAGGGTCAGCCAGGGAAGGAACAGCCACGGCTCCAGGGGCCCGAACAGCCACGTCACCGGGGTGAGCAGGTAGGCGAAGGCGAGGACGAGGACGAACATGAGCCGCGTTCGGTCCCGGCCCAGGCGCACGGCCAGCGTGCGCTTGCCGGCGCGGCGGTCGGTGTCGATGTCGCGCACGTTGTTGACCACGAGCAGCCCGGCGGCGATCAGGCCGACCGGCACGGCCAGCGCGAACGCCTCCCAGTCGAGGTGCCGGAGCTGCACGAAGAACGATCCGGCCACCGCCACGATCCCGAAGAACAGGAACACGAACAGCTCGCCGAGGCCCTCGTAGCCGTACGGCCTCGGTCCCCCCGTGTAGAGCACGCCGGCCAGGATCGAGGCCGCGCCGACCAGCAGGAGCTCCCAGCCGGCCACCACGATCAGGTAGACGCCGGCGAGGACCGCCACCCCGAAGGTCAGATAGGTGGCGATCAGCACCTGGCGCGGCGGCACGAGGCCACCGGCGGTGACTCGCACCGGGCCCAGCCGGTCCTCGGTGTCGGCTCCGCGCCGCGCGTCGGAGTAGTCGTTGGACAGGTTGGTGCCGATCTGGATGAACATCGCGCCGATCAGCGCGGCGACGAAACGCAGCGGGTGAAACACGTGCAGGTAGCCGGCCAGCGCGGTCCCGACCAGGACCGGCGCCACCGCCGCGGGCAGCGTGCGCACGCGCGCGGCCATCAGCCAGATCCGCACCCCGCTCGGCCGCGTAACCGCCCGCGTCGCGGTCATCTAGGCCCGGCGGGGGAACTTCGAGAAGTCCGGCTTGCGCTTCTCGAGGTAGGCGTTGCGGCCCTCCTGCGCCTCCTCGCTCATGTAGAAGAGGAGGTTGGCGTCGTGGGCGAGCTGCTGGATCCCGGCCAGGTCGTCCTCGTCGGCGTTGAAGCTCGCCTTGAGCATGCGCAGGGCAAACGGCGACATCGCGAGCATCTCGCGGCACCACTTGACGGTCTCGGCCTCGAGCTGATCGAGCGGCACGACCGTGTTGATCAGCCCCATCTGGAGGGCCTCCTGCGCGCCGTACTGCCGGCACAGGAACCAGATCTCCTTGGCCTTCTTGGGCCCGACCAGGCGCGAGAGCACGGTCGCGCCGAAGCCGCCGTCGAACGAGCCGACGCGCGGCCCGGCCTGGCCGAAGCGCGCGTTCTCGGCGGCGATCGTCAGGTCACAGACCACGTGCAGCACATGGCCGCCGCCGACCGCATAGCCGGCCACCATGGCCACCACCGGCTTGGGCAGCCGGCGGATCTGGATGTGCAGATCGGTGACCTCGAAGCGGCCGACCGCCTCGTGCCGGCCGGCGTTTGACGGGTCCGCGCCCGTGACGTAGCCGCCGCGCTGGCCGCGGACCCGCTGGTCGCCCCCGGAGCAGAAGGCGTTCGGGCCCTCGCCGGTCAGGATGATCACACCGACATCGTGGTCCTCACGGGCGCGCGTGAACGCGTCGGACATCTCGACCACGGTCTCCGGCCGGAAGGCGTTGTGGACCTCGGGCCGGTTGATCGTGATCTTGGCGATCCCGGCCGCGTCGTCCTGGCCGATCTCGTAGCGGATGTCCTCATAGGGGGCGGCGGACTCCCAGGTCGTTGGCACGGTCGCGAGACTACCGTGTCAGGCATGACTTCCTGGCTTCACCAGGCGGCGGCCAGGCATCCGGACCGGATCGCCATCGAGGGGCCCGAGCGCCGCCTGACCTATGCCGAGCTGCGCGACGCCGCGGTGAGGCAGGCAGAGGTGCTCAGAGGCCAGCTACGGGTGGCGCTCGACCAGCCGCCGGGCGCGGACTTCGTGATCGCCCTCCACGCCGGCCTGGAGGCGGGCGCGGCGGTGGTGCCGATCGACCTGCGCCTGAGCGCGGCCGAGCAGGAACAGCGACGGGCGCCGGTGCTCGACCCGTCGCTCGCGCGCGGGGTGGACGGGGCTGACGTGGAGGTGGCGGTTATGCACACCTCGGGCTCGACGGCTGCCCCGAAACCCGTGGTGCTCACCGCCGGCAACTTCCTGGCCAGCGCGCTCGGCTCCGCGGTGGCGCTCGGCCTGGACCCCGCCGAACGCTGGCTGTGCCCGATGCCGCTGACCCACGTCGGCGGGCTCTCGATCCCGATCCGCAGCGCGATCTATGCCACGACCGTAGTGCTCCACGGCCGCTTCGACACCGAGGCGGTGCTGAACGAGCTGA
Organism: Solirubrobacterales bacterium; assembly: GCA_019240305.1. Taxonomy (GTDB): domain Bacteria; phylum Actinomycetota; class Thermoleophilia; order Solirubrobacterales; family Solirubrobacteraceae; genus Palsa-465. The sequence goes on along the minus strand of JAFAYP010000270.1, from coordinate 7,171 downwards.
TGGACCCGGGGCGGCGAATCACGCTGGTCTCGCTGGTGCCCACGATGCTCTCGCGGCTGCTCGACGCCGGACTGCAAAGCCCGCCGGGACTCCGCTGGGCCCTGCTCGGGGGAGGCCCGATCGCCCCGGGGCTCCTGGCGCGTGCGGGCGACGTCGGGGTGCCGGTGGCCCCGACCTACGGCATGACCGAGGCGTGCTCGCAGATCGCCACCTTCGGCTGGCCGCTGCCGGGGGTCGAGGTGAGGGTGGCCGAGGACGGCGAGGAGATCCTCGTGCGTGGTCCGATCGTGTCTGCCGGGGCGGTGGGGGAGGACGGCTGGCTGCACACCGGCGACCTCGGCCGCTTCGACGACCGGGCACGGCTGGAGATCATCGGCCGCAAGTCCGACACGATCGTCTCGGGCGGCGAGAACGTGGCGCCGGCCGAGGTCGAGGCCGTGCTGCTCGAGCATCCGGCGGTGGCCGACGCCGCGGTGCATGCGCGAACCGACCCCGAGTGGGGGGAGGCGGTGGTCGCCACGGTGGTCCTTCGTGACGGAGCCGGCGCCGCTCCCGAAGAGCTCCGAGCCCACTGCGCGGCGCGGCTGGCCGGCTTCAAGGTGCCCAAGGCGGTCGGCTTCACCGACCAATTGCCCCGCACGGCCTCGGGCAAGCTGCTCCGGCGCCGGCTTCAGGGCCCATAATCGAAGGCGTGTCCACTGCCCCTCAGTTCACCGAGTCCGAGTCGCCCAACCAGCTGACGATCGAGCAGCTCGCGGCTGAGTCCGGGATGACCGTGCGCAACATCCGCGCCCACCAGGCACGTGGACTGCTCGACCCCCCCGAGGTGCGAGCCCGGGTGGGTTATTACGGACCCCCGCACCTGGAGCAGCTGCGGTTGATCCGTGACCTCCAGGACGACGGCTTCAACCTGGGAGCGATCAAGCGGCTGCTCGACGACACCCAGGGCACCGCCGAGCGTCTCGCGCGCTTCGGCCAGGCGCTGAGCGCGGTGGCCGCGCACGAGCGCGGTCAGACGCTGACGCTCGAGGAGCTGGGTCAGCGCTTCCGGGTCAGCGCGCAGGACGCGCCCGAGGTGCTGGCCGAGGCCGAGCGGCTCGGGGTGCTGCTTCCGACCGGGGACGGACGCTTCCGGGTCCCCAGCCCCTCGCTGCTCGCCATCGCCGAGGAGGTGGTGGGGCGCGGGATCTCCCTGCGCAGTGCGCTGGCCGTGCTCGAGGACATCGATCGTCATTGCGACTCGGTCTCGCGTTCGTTCGTGGAGCTGTTCGTGCACGAGATCTGGAAGCCGTTCGCCCAGGCGGACATGCCGGCCGAGCGCTGGCCGGAGATCGAGCGCTCGGTGGAGCGCCTCGGCCCGGTGGCATCCGAGGCGTTGATGGCGATCTTCCAGCGGCGCCTGGGTGCCCGCCTGGAGGGCGCGTTTGAGGAGATCACGCGCCGGGTGGCCGAGCGCACAGCCGACCCGGCCGGCGAGGAGCCATGACCGCTCCCCATCCCGACGAGCAGCGCGCCGGGATCATCGAGCGCTGGTCGAAGGCCGCCGCCGGATGGGGCGCGCACGCCGAACGGATGCGCGAGTTCGGGATGCCGGTCTCGGCCTGGATGATCGAGCGAGCCCGACTCCAGCCCGGCCTGCGCGTGCTGGAGCTGGCGGCCGGTCCGGGGGACACCGGCTTTCTCGCCGCCGAGCTGATCCGGCCCGGCGGGACGCTGCTGTCGACCGACGCCGCCGACACCATGCTGACGGTGGCACGCGCGCGCGCCGAGGCGCTCGGAATCAGGAACATCGAGTTCAAGCGGATGGAGCTCGAGTGGCTCGACCTTGACACCGCCAGCGTCGACGTCGTGCTGTGCAAGTGGGGCCTGATGTTCAGCGTCGATCCCGAGTCCGGGCTCCGGGAGGCGCGACGGGTGCTCCGCCCGGGCGGGCGCATCGCTGTGGCGGCGTGGGACGAGCCGCCGGTCAATCCGTGGGCCACGATCACCACCCGCGCGCTGGTGGAGCTCGGGCACGCCGAGCCAGCCGACCCGGATGCCCCGGGCATGTTCGCCCTGGCCGCGCCGGGGCGGCTTCAGGAGCTGCTCCAGACGGCCGGCTTCGTCGACGTGGTGGTGGAGGCGGTGGACACCATGCGGCATTTCGCGAGTGTGGGCGAGTACGTCGCCGAGACACGCGTGGTGTCGAGCTCGTTCGGCGATATGTTCGATCCGCTGCCCGAGTCCGAGCAGGAACAGATCGAGCAGAAGATCGCCGAGCTGGCGCAGCCGTACACCGCGCCAGACGGCGCGCTCCGCCTTCCGGGCCGCTCGCTGGTGGCAGCGGCGGACGCGTAGACGTCAGCGTCGATCAAACCCGTGAACGCCGGCTTGCAGGAAGCAAGGGCGATTGCAGTGATTCCCGTTCAGCGGTCGGTTGACGACACTGGGGGTCATGCGATTGCGACTTTCTCTGCTGATTACTGCCGTGGCCGGCGTATTGCTGTTGGCGCCGTCGGCGGCCTTTGCCTCCTTCGTCCACGTCGTCTCGCCTGGCGAGACCCTGTCCTCGATCGCGGCCGCGGACGGACTCTCGGTCGACCAGCTCGCGGCCGCCAACGGCCTCTCGCCGAGCGCCCAGCTGGTCGCCGGCTCGACCATCCAGATCCCTGCGCAGTCCTCGGGCGTGGCGGCGGCGCCGTCGTCGGCCAGCTCCGGGGGAACGACCGGCGACGGTGACACCGACGCCGATGACGTCGGCAGCTCAGCTTCGGCCGCGAGCACCAGCTCGAGCTCGAGCGGCGGCTCCTATGTCGTTCAGCCCGGCGACACGCTGACCGGGATCGCCGCCCGCGCCGGCGTGAGCCCGGCCTCGCTGGCCGCCGCCAACGGACTGAGCCCGAATGGCGTGCTGGTCTCCGGCACGGTCCTGCAGCTCTCGGGCAGCCCGGCCACCGCGTCACCGGGCGCGGTGAGCTCGCAGCCGGTCGGCACGGCCGCCGAGGGATCGCCCACCGATCCGCCCTACCCGACCCCCGAGCGGGTGAGCGCGCCCGAGGTCGGCTCGATCGCCGCCGCCAACGGCGTCCCGGCGTCGCTGGCCGACGCGATCGCCTGGCAGGAGAGCGGCTTCAACAACGACCTGGTCTCGAGCGCCGACGCCCGCGGCGTGATGCAGATCCTGCCCGGGACCTGGCAGTGGATCCAGCAGACGCTCGACACCGGAGCACCACTGGCGCCCGCCTCGGCGGCCGACAACGTGCGCGGCGGGGTGCTGCTGCTGCACTCCCTGCTGGGCGCCACGGGTGGCGACCCGGCGATGGCCGCGGCGGGCTACTACCAGGGACTGCCCTCGGTCCAGCAGCACGGCATGTACTCCGACACGCAGCAGTACGTCCAGAGCGTGCTCGCGCTCGAGCGCCAGTTCGGCGGCGGATGAAGCTGAGACATCGGCCGGAGGCCGCGGGTCGCTAGGCTCCGGCCGATGATCTACGACGACGACGCGGATCTCTCACTGCTTCAAGGCAAGACCGTGGCCATCATCGGCTACGGCTCGCAGGGCCATGCTCACTCTCTGAACTTGAAGGACTCCGGCGTCTCGGTGGTGGTTGGTCTGCGCCCCGAGTCCTCCAGCGTGGCCAAGGCCCGTGAGCACGGGCTGCGCGTGGCCGAGCCCGCCGATGCCGCCAGCGAGGGCGACATCGTGATGATGCTGGTGCCGGACGAGCTGCACCGCAGCGTGTGGGAGTCCGGTGTCAAGGACGGCATCGCCGCCGGCAACCTGCTGATGTTCGGCCACGGATTCTCGATCCACTACGGAGAGGTGGTCGCGCCTCCCGACGTGGACGTCGCGCTGGTCGCGCCCAAGGGGCCGGGCCATCTCGTGCGCCGGCAGTACCTCGAGGGATCGGGCGTGCCGGGGCTGGTGGCCGTCCACCAGGACCCGACCGGTAACGCGCTGTCGCTCGCACTGGCCTATGCCAAGGGGATCGGGTGCACGCGCGGTGGCGTGATCGAGACGACCTTCAAGGACGAGACCGAGACCGACCTGTTCGGCGAGCAGGCCGTCCTCTGTGGCGGGGTCACCGAACTCGTCCGGGCCGGCTACGAAACGCTCACCGAGGCCGGATACGACCCGCGGCTGGCCTACTTCGAGGTCCTGCACGAGCTCAAGCTGATCGTCGACTTGATGTACGAGAAGGGCATCGCCGGGATGCGCTATTCGATCTCGAACACCGCTGAGTACGGCGACATGACCCGCGGCAAGCGGGTGATCGGCTCCGAGTCCAGGGAGGCGATGAGGCAACTCCTGAGCGAGATCCAATCGGGCGACTTCGCCCGCGAATGGATCGCCGAGAACCGGGCCGGCCAGGAGAACTTCAAGCGCATGCGCGAGGAGCAGGCCGGGCACCAGGTCGAGGTCGTCGGCCGGGAGCTGCGGGCCAACATGGACTGGATCGACACCGAGTTCTCGGAGTAGGTACGCACCTAAGCACTCCGGAGGCACGTGCGCTGCGCGCGAGTGCCTCCGGACCGCTCAGGTGCTCCCCAGCCGAGGAGTTCGTTACCTTGACGTAGGTCCCTCATGGCCCAGGCCGACACAGCTCTCCATATTCCGGAAGCGTTGAAGCCGGCCGACGGACGGTTCGGTTCGGGCCCGTCGCGCGTCCGTCCCGAGCAGCTTGCCCGCCTGGCCGAGGAGGGGGCGGCGATCATGGGCACCTCGCACCGTCAGGCGCCGGTGCGCGGCGTGGTGGCGCAGGTCCGGGCGGGACTGCGAGAGCTGTTCTCGCTGCCGGACGGCTACGAGGTGGTGCTGGGCAACGGCGGCACGACCGCGTTCTGGGACGCCGCGGCCGCCTGCCTGGTGCGCGAGCGCGCGCTTCACCACGCCTACGGCGAGTTCTCCTCGAAGTTCGCCACGTGCACGCGCAAGGCGCCGTTCCTGGCCGACCCGATCGTCGTGGAGGCCGACCCGGGCGATGCGCCGTCGCCGCGCGACGATCCGAACGTGGACGTGACGTCCTGGGCGCACAACGAGACCTCGACCGGGGTGATGGTGCCGGTGGTCCGGCCCGACGGCGACTCGCTGGTGCTGATCGACGCCACGTCCGGCGCGGGGGGCCTGCCGGTCGACGTCTCCGAAACCGACGTCTACTACTTCGCGCCGCAGAAGGGCTTCGCCTCCGACGGCGGGCTGTGGCTGGCGCTGATGAGCCCGGCCGCGCTGGATCGCGTGGCCGAGATCGCGGCCGGGGGTGGGCGGGGTCCGAATCAAGACCGCTGGATTCCCGAGTTCCTGTCGCTTCGGGTCGCGCTCGAGAACTCGGTCAAGGACCAGACCTACAACACCCCCGCGCTCGCCACCCTGCTCCTGCTGGCCGACCAGCTCGAGTGGATGCTCGGGCACGGTGGACTCGACGCGATGGTCGCGCGCACCACCGCGTCGTCCTCGCACCTGTACCTGTGGGCTGAGGGGCACGAGCACGCCGAGCCGTTCGTCGCTGACCCGGCCAAGCGCTCGCTGGTCGTCGGCACGATCGACTTCTCCTCGGAGGTCGATGCCGCCGATCTGGCGGCGACGCTGCGGGCCAACGGGATCGTCGACGTCGAGCCGTACCGCAAGCTCGGGCGAAACCAGCTGCGCGTCGCGATGTTTCCCGCCACCGACCCCGAAGACGTGAAGGCGCTGACCGCGTGCATCGACTGGGTGCTGGAGCGCCGCCAATGAGCGCGACCGAGCCGATTTCGCCGGGCACGCGGGCGGACGGGGCCCGGGGTGGGCGGGCCCGGGTCCTCGTGGCCGAGAAGATCGGCGACTCGGGCATCGAGCTGCTGCGCGGGAGCTTCGACGTCGAGCTGGGCGTGGGGTGGTCGCGCGAGGAGCTGGCCGAGCGCATCGGAGAGTACGACGGGATCCTGATCCGCTCGGCGACCAAGCTTGATGCCGAGCTGCTGGGGCGCGCCGGGCGCCTGCGGGCGGTCGGCCGAGCCGGCGTCGGGGTCGACAACGTCGATGTCGACGCGGCCACCAAGCGCGGGATCGTAGTCGCCAACGCGCCGCAGTCCAACGTGATCACGGCCGCCGAGCACACCATGTCGCTGCTGCTCGCGCTGGCGCGCAACGTGCCCCAGGCCCACGCGTCGCTGACCGCTGGCAAGTGGGAGCGCTCGAAGTTCTCGGGCATCGAGCTCTACGAGAAGACGCTCGGCATCCTCGGCTTCGGCCGGATCGGGCAGCTCGTGGCCGAGCGCGCCCGTGCGTTCGGGATGCACGTGGTCGCCTACGACCCGTACATCGCGGCCGAGCGCTATCGCGAGCTCAGCGTCGAGAAGGCGGAGTCCTCCGACGCGCTGTACGCCGTGGCGGACTTCATCACGCTGCACCTCCCGAACACGCCAGAGACGCGCGGCTGGCTCGACGCCGAGGCGCTGTCGAAGTGCAAGGACGGCGTCCGCGTGCTGAACGTGGCGCGCGGGCCGCTGGTCGTCGACGCCGACCTGCAGGCGGCACTCGACTCGGGCAAGGTGGGCGGCGCGGCGCTCGATGTGTTCACCACCGAGCCGGTGACCGAGCACCCGCTGTTCGGCCGTGAAAACGTGATCGTCACGCCGCATCTGGGCGCCTCGACCGCCGAGGCGACCGACCGCGCCGGATACCAGGCCGCCGAGCAGGTCGTGGCGGCGCTCACCGGGGGCGTGGTGACCAGCGCGGTCAACGTCCCGGCGATCTCGGCCGACGACATGGACATTCTCGGCCCGTTCGTGTCGCTGTGCCGCTCGCTGGGGCGAATCGCCGTCGAGGTTGCCGAGGGCTCCTCGATCGATCTGGTCCGCACGGAGTTCCTGGGCCGGATCGCCGAGCGGGACACCCGCATGCTCTCGATCCAGGTGCTGCTCGGGGTGCTGCGCGGCCACACCGAGGAGGAGGTCAACGAGGTCAACGCGCCGGCGCTGGCCGAGGAGCGGGGCATCGAGATGGTCGAGATGAAGCGCGCCGCGGTCCGGGACTATTCGGACCTGGTCCGCGTCGGCATTGAGAGTGGGGAGGACAGCGTGCTGGTGGCCGGGACGACGATCGGTCGTCAGCACCGCCCGCACCTGCTCGAGGCGTGGGGGCAGCGGTTCGATGTCCAGCTCGAGAACCACATCACCCTGTTCCGCTACAGCGACGTGCCGGGCATGATCGGCC
>JAFAYP010000181.1 GCA_019240305.1 Solirubrobacterales bacterium | reverse complement strand
ACGATCCGGGGCCATCCGGATCCCCCGAGCAGCGGTGGCGGATTGCACAACACCACGCGGCGCACTCGGCCTGGATTTCGGGCGCTGAACGCCAGGGCGACCGCGGCTCCCCAGTCGTGGGTCACGAGCTGGACCTCGTGTACGCCGAGGTGGCCGAGCAGGCGCTCGACGAATGCGGCCAGTCCGGCCGGGGTGTAATCGAGATGGCCGCCCTTGGCTGAGCGCCCGAACCCGAGCAGGTCGGGCGCGATCCCACCGGCACGGGCCAGAAACTCCAGCCAGTCGTCGCTGCTCGTGGGGATCCCGTGCAGGTACAGCGTGGGCACGCCGGGCCGCTCGGCGGTGCGGTAGTAAACGGGCGAGTCGTCGAGGGAGATCGTGTGCTCGTCGACGTGCACCCGCCGGCGAGGATAACGTCCGCGCGCGTGAGCGGCACGAGTCCCAATGGTCACTCAGGTACGAGGTCGGACACCGTGCCGGATCCGGCCCCCCCGCCGCCTCCCGGCGCGCCCACGCTGTGCGTGGGCGAGGTGCGGGTCGACCTGATCTGCGAGCGTCCGCTTAAGGTCGTGACCGATGGCGAGGCATTCGTCCCCCATTTCGGTGGCGCGGTGGCCAACGTCGCCGTGACCGCCGCTCGCCACGGTGCGCACGTGGCCCTGGCCAGCGGCGCCGGCGACGATGCCTGGGGACGCTGGTTGCGGGAACGTCTCGAACGAGAGCGGGTGGAGGCCTCGCTGTTCGCGCTCGTGCCAGGCTCGCCGACGCCGGTGGCGCTCGTCGCGGTCGGTCGCGGCGGGGAGCCGAGCTACCAGATCTACGCCGAGGCCATCGCCAACGCGGTCGAGGGCCTGGCCGGACGCGTTGACGATGCCGTCGCTGGGGCGGCCGGCCTGTTCTTCAGCTCGAACACCCTGGTCGGGGAGGAGGAGCGCGAGGTGACCATGCGAGCCCGCGACCGGGCGCTGTCGCTTGGACGGCCCGTGGTGTTCGACCCCAACCTGCGCCTGGAGCGCTGGCGCTCGCGGGCCGAGGCGGCCGCCAGCGTCAACGCCTGCGTGCCCGGCGCGCTGCTCATCCGCTCCAATGCGGCCGAGGCGGCGCTCATGACCGGCGAGGACGATCCCGAGCGCGCGGCGCTGGCGCTGCTCAAGGCCGGCGCGCGGATGGTGGTGATCACACTCGGCGCCGAGGGCGCGATCCTGCGCGGCGAGCTCCGCCTCGACGTCCCCGGTCGGCCCGCCACCGTCCTCAGCACGGTCGGCGCGGGCGATGTGCTGACCGGAGTCCTGCTGGCCAGGCTGGCTGCGTCGGGGTACTACCCGTCCGCGGCGGCCGCGGCGCTGCCCGAGGCGGTTCGCCAGTCCTCGCTGGCCTGCGAGCGCTGGGGCGCCCTTGAATAGCTGGAAGCGCCCCTCGCGTCGGCGCGTGCGCGCGATCCGCGATCGCCTACGCCTGGTCTACGGGCAGCCGCTGGCCCGCCCCCACGGCCACCCGATCGCCGAGCTGATCCTCACGGTCCTGTCGCAATCGACCAACGACCGCAACCGGGATGTCGCCTACCTGGCGCTGCGCGAGCGCTTCCCGGGGTGGGAGGACGTCCGGGATGCCCCGGTCGACCAGATCGAGGAGGCGATCCGGCCCGGCGGCATCTCGAAGGTCAAGTCGGCGCGGATCAAGGCGATCCTGGAGGCGATCACCGAGACCGCGCCCGGCCAAGCCCCGTCGCTCGACCCGGGCGATCCCCTCTCACTCGACTGGCTGGCTAGCCAGCCCGTGCCCGACGCACAGGCCTATCTGACCTCGCTGCCCGGCGTCGGGCGCAAGACCGCGGCGTGCGTGCTGCTGTTCGCATTCGGCATGCACGACGTGCCGGTCGACACCCACGTCTCGCGGGTGGGCACGCGCCTGGGTCTCTTCCGGGCGGGTGCGCCGTTTGAGGAGATGCACGACGAGATGCTCGAGATGACGCCGCCCGGCGAGGAGCTCGAGCTCCATCTG
>JAFAYP010000173.1 GCA_019240305.1 Solirubrobacterales bacterium | reverse complement strand
GAGGTGGCCCTGGCCGCGGCGCTCGACAGCCTCGGCCAGGCCCATCACCGTCCGTACTCGCGCGCCTAGCCTTCGTCCTTCCCGGGAGGCCCACCCAGCGAGGCGATCAGGGCCGAGAAGCTCTTGCCGTCCGGCGTGGCGTAGTTCCCGGAATCGTCGCCGCCGGACCACTGGCCGTCGGCCTGGGCCGCCGGCTGCGTTCCGACGCCCGAGCCCCAGCCGATCTCGATGCCGGACGAGGACCCCGGGGTGATCTCGGCCACCGGCTGCCCCGCCTGGAGCGTCTCACCGACGTGCAGCCCCGCCGCCGGGCTGACGCCCTCGGCGTAGTACACGTAGCGGCCGGCGTCCGCGCCGTCGGTCAGCTGGTACTCGACGAACGCCCCTGGCCAGCCGGTCCCGCTCGTGGCGACATAGGTCACCTTGGCGCTGCCGATCGCGCCGAGCGTGCCCGATCCCGAGTAATCGACGCCCTGGTCGATCCGCTCGGGGGTGACGTTGGCGTCGGCCAGTGGGTTCTCGTAGTGCCCGGGGGCCTCCGGCACCGGCGCGGGCGCGGGGTCCTTGGGGGCCGGCTTGGTCGTGCTCACCGGATGCGGCTTGGCCACTGGGTGAGTGCTCGTGACCGGATGGGGCGTGCTCGTCGGCTGCGGCGAGGCGGCGCCCGTCGAGTGGGTCGTGGCCTCGATGTGGGTTGGCACGTGGACGTGGGTCGGGGCAGCGACGTGGGTCGGGGCAGTGACGTGGGTCGGGGAAGTGACGTGGGTCGCCGCGTGGAGGTGAGTCGCCGCCCGGCTGTGCGCGGCCGCTCCGACCGCACCGCCGCCCGTGCTCGGGTGCCCGATGGGCTGGGGTTCCGCGGGCACCCGAGGCGCTGCGGCGAGCTGGGGCGCGGTGGGCGACCCGCCGCTCAGCGCATGGGCGGCGCTCCTGCTCACGCCGACGCTGGCTGCGTCGTGGGCAAGGGCGATGTGGCGTGACGGCGCCGTTGCCGGCGTCGCAGCACGCACGGTGTGACGTGCGGGAGCAACCGTCTGGGGGAGGACGACGTGCGCCGGCTCCGACGCCGCCGCGCTCTGCGCGTTCGTGGCAGAGGTGGGCGCCGCGGTGGCCTCGGTCACGGACGCCCTGGCGCTCAGGCTCGGATCGATTGCCAGCCCGGCCACCGGAGCGTTGGCCAGCCGGGCGTCGGTAGCGTCGGCATGGTGGCCGGCCGCGCTGCGGCCGCCCCCGACCAGGCCGGGCAGCGTGGTCGCGGCCAGTAGCGCCAGCGCCGAGATCCCGCCCGCGCCGGGCACCGCCATCGACGGACGACGCGTGGCCGCCGAACGCCGCAGCTGCGAGTAGGTGAGCGACTCCCGCAGCAAATCGGGCCGGGACAGATCGCGCTCAGCGCGCAGGTGCGACAGCTCGAGCGAGCTGCGAGTAGGCCGGCCGCGTCGCGCGAGCGAGCGCTCGAGCGACTCCTGCCATAGGGCAGGACAGGCGAGGTCACGTGCGGTGTCCACCAACTCCTCCTTCTTCGTGAGCCTGCGGAGTTAGCTGACGGGCTCGCGCATTGCGCTACGCCGCACCACTGGCGGCGATTCGCCCCCGCGCCCCCGAGAAACCGGGATTGCTTTGGGTCCTCCGTTCACCGGCCACGGATGGTCCGGCGATTCGGCTTCTATGTCGTCCGTCGTCGGTGCCGAGGCACCGATTCCTGCTGGTTGGCGAATTTGTATCGCATCTTGCAGCGGCAGGGCAAGGGGAACGTCGCGGCTCACGGTTGCATCCCAACGCCATAAACTCGCCGCCCCCATGCGAGAAAAGGCTCCCGAGACCTACACCGAGAAGCTGGACCAGCTCCAACATCTGCGCCACGAGGCGATCCACGCCGGCTCAGAGCAGGCCGTGGCCAAGCAGCACGAACGCGGCAAGTACACCGCGCGCGAGCGGATCGAGAAGCTGCTCGACCCGGGCTCGTTCCAGGAGCTCGACGTGTTCGTGCGCCACCGCACCCACGAGTTCGAAATGCAGAAGAACCGGCCCTATGGCGACGCGGTGGTCACCGGCCACGGCACGATCGACGGCCGGCGGGTATGCGTGTTCAGCCAGGACTTCACCGTGTTCGGGGGCTCGCTCGGCGAGGTCATGGGCGAGAAGATGTGCAAGATCATGGATCTGGCGGCCAAGATCGGCTGCCCGGTCATTGGCATCAACGACTCCGGCGGGGCGCGGATCCAGGAGGGAGTGGTTTCGCTCGGCGCCTACGGCGACGTGTTCGTGCGCAACGTCATGTGCTCCGGGGTGATTCCGCAGATCAGCCTGATCATGGGCCCGTGCGCCGGTGGCGCGGTCTACTCGCCGGCCATGACCGACTTCATCTTCATGGTCAAGGAAACCTCCCATATGTTCATCACCGGGCCCGATGTGATCAAAACCGTCACCGGTGAGGAGGTCGACTTCGAGTCGCTCGGCGGGGCCATGTCGCACAGCGCCAAGTCGGGCGTGGCCCACTTCGCCTCCGACGACGAGGACGCCTGCCTGGAGGACACCCGCTATCTGCTGAGCTTCCTGCCGCAGAACAACCTGGAGACGCCGCCGCGCGTCCAGCCGACCGACGACCCGATGCGGATGGACGAGGAGCTCGACCACGTCGTTCCGGACAGCCCGAACAAGCCCTACGACATGCGCGACGTGGTCCGGCTCGTGGTCGACGACGGCGAATTCTTCGAGGTCCACGAGCACTACGCGCGGAACATCATCTGTGGCTTCGCTCGGCTGAACGGCTACGCGGTGGGAATCGTCGGCAACCAGCCCTCGCAGATGGCCGGCGTGCTCGACATCGACTCCTCGCGGAAGGCCGGGCGCTTCGTGCGCACCTGTGACGCGTTCAACATCCCGATCATCACCTTCTGCGACGTCCCCGGCTTCCTGCCCGGCACCAACCAGGAGTGGGGCGGGATCATCCGCCACGGGGCCAAGCTGCTCTACGCCTACACCGAAGCCACCGTCCCCAAGATCACCATCATCACCCGCAAGGCCTACGGTGGCGCCTACGACGTCATG
>JAFAYP010000067.1 GCA_019240305.1 Solirubrobacterales bacterium | reverse complement strand
CGCGCACGGTCAGGCGCAGCTCCTGCCCGGGCTGGACGTCCTTGGGCAGCTTGGCCTCGAGGGTCAGTCCGGCGATGTTCAGGGACCCGCGCCCGCGCGGATCGACCGCCACCACCCGGGCCATCAGCACCCGGCCCGGAGCGATCTTGAGCTCGGCGCCGAGCACGGCCTTGATCAGACGAACGTCCACGGCGATGGGATCCATGCCTCAAGGATCATGCCCCACGGGCGACTAACGAGGAACGATGGATACCGGTCTCTACATCGCAGCGTCCGGGATGCTCGCCCAGCAGGTTCGCGAGGATCAGTTGGCCAACGACCTCTCGAACGCCTCGACGCCCGGGTACAAGACCGACTCCTCGGTCCAGCAGGACTTCGGGTCCCTGCTTCTCTCGAACACGGCGACCGGTCAGACCATCGGCTCGATCAACACCGGCGTCAGGCTCGGATCCCCCGTGACCAACCTGACGCCGGAAACGCTTCATTCGACCGGGCAACCACTCGACTTCGGAATCGCCGGCCAGGGCTTCTTCGCCATCCGCACGGCCCAGGGCGTCCGCTACACGCGCGACGGGGAGTTCCAGGCCAACGCACAGGGCCTGCTCACCGACTCGCTCGGCAACCCCGTGCTCTCGCAGAACGGCGCCACGGTCACGGTCAGCGCCCAGGGCACGGTCCCCGCCTCCTCGCTTGGTGTGTTCAACCTGACGGGCGTCTCCAAGCAGGGCGAGAACCTGTACACCGGCACCCTCGCCGGCAAGGCCACCGGCACGGTCAAGCAGGGCGAACTCGAGACCTCCGCGGTCGACCCGGTCATGACCATGACCAACATGATCTCCTCGCTGCAGACCTACCAGGCCGGCGAGAACGCAATCCAGACGATCGACACGACCATGCAGGAGAGCGCCGGGTCGGTCGCCTCGCTCACGGCGTGATGAACGATGCTTGAAGGCCTCTACTCAGCCGCCTCGGGCATGGAAGCCCAGCAGCAGCAGTTCGACGCCATCTCGAACGACATGGCGAACCTCGACACGCCGGGCTACCAGTCGACGATCGTCGGCTTCCACGATCTGCTCTATTCCAACGGCGGCTATGGCTCCAACGTGGCCACCGGCGCCGGCTCAGCGGCCCAGGTCGTCGGGCGTGACCAGACGCAGGGCGCGATGCAGCAGACCGGCCAGCCGCTCGACGTCGCGATCCAGGGCTCGGGCTTCCTCGAGGTGCGCCGCCCGGACGGGACGATCGGCCTGACCCGCAACGGCGCGCTGCAGCTCAACGCCAACCGCCAGCTCACCACGCAGACCGGAATGCTCATCCAGCCCCCAATCACGATTCCCGCCGGCATCCCGACCGACCAGCTCTCGATCGACGCCCAGGGCACCGTGTCTGCCGCCGGCAAGCAAGTGGGCAAGATCTCGCTGGTCGACGTTCCGGCTCCCGACGGCCTGGTGGCCGACGGCGACAGCGTGTTCAGCGCCACCGCCGCCAGCGGCGCGATCCGGCCGGCCAAGAACGCGGCCCTCCAGCAGGGCGCGCTCGAGGCCTCGAACGTGGACCTGGGCGCGGAGATGGCCAAGATGGAGACCGCCCAGCAGGAGTACGCGATGGGCAGCCAGGCGGTCCAGTACCAGGCCCAGATGCTGTCGATCGCCAACCAGATCAAGCCATGAGCGCGCTTGGAATGGGTAGCGCGCTGCCGCCGATCAACGCCGCGTTGGAGCCGGCCGACGTCCGCAACGGCAATGCGCAGGTCAAGCAGGCCTACCAGGAGGCGCTCGGTTTCGAGGACGTCCTCATGCAGGAGCTCACCCAGGAGCTGGCGAGCACCGTGACCAGCTCCAGCGACCCGGCCGACGGGACCTCGGACTCCGGCGACTCAAGCGATAGTTCCTCCAGCGGACTCCTCGGCTCCGATCCCAGCACGAGCGCGTTCGCCAGCATGATCCCGACCGCGCTCACCCAGAGCGTCATGTCGGGCGGAGGCGTTGGCGTCGCCGACCAGCTCGCGCGGGCGCTGGATCCGGCCGCGTGGGAGAAGAAGTGATGTCCGAACTCGTCCTCCAAGAGCAGCCCGACATCGTGCTGAGCCACCAGGTCATCGCCCACCTCGAGGCGCAGCTGGTCGCCGCGCGGCGGCTGTTGCAGGTGGTGCTCGAGCAGGGCGCGGCGATCCGCAATCGCGACGTGCGCGGCGTCGTGCAGCTCACCGGGGTACTGCAGGCCGAGCTCAAGCGCCGCCAGCTGATCGAGAACGAGCGCCTGGCGCTGCTGCAGCGCGCCGGCACCCGGCTCGGCGTGCCCGGCGGCTCGGTCACGCTGGCCCTGCTGGAGACGCTGATGGATCCCGAGTCGGCCCAGCTGGCCGGCGCCCGCAGCTCCGAGCTGCGCGGGCTGCTCGAGACCGTCCAGCGCGAGCATCACGTCAACCGGGCGCTGATGAGCCAGGAGTTGGCCTTCCTCGACCACTTGCTCAAGCTGGCCGGCATCGGCGGCGATGAGAGCTACAACGCCGGCGGCGATCGCCTGGCCACCACTGCCGCCCAGCACACCGGGCGGCGAGTGTTCGATCTGGAAGTTTGAGCGAGCGATGACCATCCCCAGCTACGCCGGCCTGAACACCGCCCTGAGCGGCCTCGAGGCCGCCCAGGCGGCGATCGATACCACCGGCCAGAACATCGCCAATGCCAACACGCCCGGCTACTCCCGCCAGGAAGTGGACGAGACCGAGCGCACCCCGCTGACCATCCAGAGCCTTTCGAGCATCACTGGCCAGGGCTCGCAGGTCGGCCTCGGGGTGGACATCACCACGATCAGCCGTGTTCGCGACCAGTTCCTGGACAGCCAGTACCGCAACCAGAACTCGCAGGAGAACGGGGACAGCACCACCTCGACGCTGCTCGGCCAGGTCCAGTCGGCGCTGAACGAGCCGAGCGGGAGCGGGCTGTCAACCGCGCTCAGCCAGTTCTGGACGGCCTGGAACGGACTGCAGAACAACCCGACCGATCAGGGCGCGATGAGCGCGGTGATCGGGGCCGGGCAGACCGTGGCCGAGAACCTGAACACGCTGTCGGGTGGGCTGACCACGCTCGAGGGGCAGGTCACCCAGCAGTACTCGACGCTGACCGATCCGACCAGCGGCCCGGTGGCCTCAGACGCCAAGCAGATCGCCGCGCTGAACACGCAGATCGCCCAGGCGCAGGCCGGTGGCCTTGACGCCAACACGCTGCTCGACCAGCGCGATCAGCTGATCGACGACCTCTCGCAGTACTCCAACGTGTACGTCACCCAGCAGTCCAATGGCATGGTCGACGTGAGCTTCGGCAACGCCGCCAAGGCCGCGGCCAACGGCACGCCGGACACCACCCAGCTGGTCAACGGCTCCTCGGTCGACCTGACCGACAACCTGACCGACACCAACCTGAGCGGCTCGAGCGGGACCCTCGGCTCGCTGCTCGGCCTGTATGACTCGACCACCGGTAAAGGCCAGATCGCCGGCTATTTGACCTCGCTCGACGGGGTGGCCAACACGCTGGTGAGCAAGGTCAACGGCGCGATCTCCGGCGCGGACGCGAGCGGGGCCACCGCGCCGCCGTTCTTCGCCGCCAGCGGCACAACCGCGGCCACGATCGCGGTGAACTCGAGCGTGACCAGCGCCAATCCGCCGTACACGATGGCGGAGGCCGGCGCGGTGGCCAACCTGGGCAACGACGGGCCCGTCGACCAGGCCTACAACGCGCTCGTCACCCAGATCGGCTCCAACGTCCAATCGGCGCAGAACGCGCAGCAGACCTCGCAGTCGCTGCTCAGCGCGATCTCAAACCAGCGCCAGAGCGTCTCGGGCGTCTCGCTCGACGAGGAGATGACCAACCTGATCACCTACCAGCAGGCCTACCAGGCCTCCGCCCGGGT
>JAFAYP010000015.1 GCA_019240305.1 Solirubrobacterales bacterium | reverse complement strand
TACGGCCGGCCGGCCACCTGCCGGTCGCCCTGTCGGATGTCGGCGCGGCCACGATCGGCGACGCGGTGCTCGTGGCCGGCGGGCGCGAGACGAGCGGCACGCTCAGCGCACAGGTGTATCTGCTGCGTCCCCGGTCGGGAGCGGCATGAGAACGCGGACGGCGATCACGAGCAGCCTGGTGGGGGCCGCCCTGGCGCTCGGCGGCTGCGGCGGTTCTCAGGCCTCGCACTCGGCCAGCTCGACCAGCTCGAGCGCGACCCAGACCACCCCGAGCAACCACGCGGTCCTGCCGCAGACCCCGAGCTATGCGGCGGATCCGCAGGATGTCTACGCCGCCGACGCGGCCAGCGATCTCTCGCGGGTCGTTCGCCACGACCGCCCGCTGGTCTACGTGCCCAACAGCGAGGGCAATACGGTCGACGAGATCGACCCGACCACGTACAAGATCGTCCGCGAGTTTCGCGTCGGGAGCCTCCCGCAGCACGTGATCCCCGCGTATGACCTGCGCACGCTGTACGTGGCCAACGACCAGGGCAACAGCCTCACCCCGATCAACCCGGCGAACGGTATTCCGGGCCATCCGATTCCGGTGCAGGACCCCTACAACATGTACTTCACCCCGGATGGGCGCTACGCGGTGGTAGTCGAGGAGCGTATGCGGCAGCTGGCCTTCCGCGACGCGAACACGATGAAGCTCCACCACCTGCTGAGCGTCCCCACATGTTCGGGCGTCAACCATGCCGACTACACCGCGGACGGGCGCTACATGCTGCTGAGCTGCGAGTTCGGCTCGGCGATGATCGTGGTGGACGTCGCGCGCGAGCGCGTGGTGAAGACGCTGGCGCTGCGTCCCCAGGCATCACCCCAGGACGTAAAGCTCGCGCCGGACGGGAGCGTGTTCTATGTCGCTGACCTGGTGTACGGCGGGGTGTGGGTGATCTCGGCGGACAACTTCAGGCTGCTCGGCTTCGTGAAGACCGGCGCCGGCGCCCATGGGCTCTATCCCAGCCGCGACGGCCGCTTCCTGTACGTCTCCGACCGCTCGGAGGGCGCGGTGTCGGTGCTCAGTTTCAAGACCAACAAGGTGGTCAAGACCTGGCCGATCCCCGGGGGGAGCCCGGACATGGGCAACGTGTCGGCCGACGGGCGGGTCCTGTGGCTGTCCGGGCGCTACGACGACCAGGTCTACGCGATCGACACGCGGACCGGGAAGCTGCTGGCCCGCGTCCCGGTCGGCGCGGGTCCGCATGGGGTGTGCGTGTGGCCGCAGCCGGGGCGTTACTCGCTCGGCCACACCGGCATCATGCGCTGAGACGGTGGCGGTAGAGTCCGCCCATGGCCGACCGCTCGGACCTGCGCGCCTCCGACGAGCAGCGCGACCGCGCGGCACAGGAGATCCGCGAGCACTTCGCGGCCGGGCGGCTCACCGACGATGAGCTGAGCGACCGCGTGCAGGCGGTCTACGCCGCCCGGACCGAGGGCGAGCTGAACACGCTGCTCTCCGATCTGCCCAAGCTGCCGGCCAGCGTCGCCCAGCAGAAGGCCGCGCTGGTCCAGCGCCGCCGGGAGCTGCAGCGGCGGTTACTCCAGCAGACCGGCGGGGGGGCCGCGCTGTTCGTCCTGTGTACCGTCATCTGGCTTTCATCCGGCGCCCACGGCCAGTTCTGGCCGGTGTGGGTGGCGCTCGTGGTGATCCTCCCGCTGCTCCGCAACGGCTGGCGGCTGTATGGGCCGGCGCCCGAGCTCGACCGGGTCGAACGCGAGCTCGAATCACGCCAGCGCCGTGATCAGATCCGTAACGACGCACGCGGCGACGCCTACGGCCGCGCCAGGCGGGATGCGCGACAGGCGACGCGCGAAGGCGCCCGGCGGGCGCGGCGCCACGGCCGCCACCTGTGAGCTCGATCTAGCCCTGCTTCTGGTGCCGGATGTTCTCCGGCTCGATGACGAACTTGATCCGCTGCTCCCCCGGCTGGCGGAACGGATACTCGTCCTGGTTTATGTACTTCTTGGCGAGCGCGTTGATGTGCTCGTCGGCGCCCTCCGTGGTGCCGGTGGCCCGACCGCGGATCTCCACGTAGTTGTACGGGTTGCCCGCCTCGTAGACGAGCGCGGTGATCCGGGGGTCGCGCTCGAGGTTGGTCGGCCACCGCCGGCCCTTGGCGCTGTTGACCGCCACGGTTCCGTCGTCTTCGCTGATCCAGACGATCGTGCTGAGCACCGATCCATCCTGATTGAGCGTCGAGACGACCGCGTAGTTGGGCTCCGATAGGAGCTTGCTCACTTCTGCATCGTTGAGCTGTGCCATGGGTGTGACTGTACCCCTGTGCGGACCGCTGCTACCGTGAGGGCGCGATGGCCACCGCCCCGTCAGAGCCGCTTTCCCAGCGCCTCGCGGCAATCCGCGAGCAGCTCAAGCTGCTTGCGGACTACCTTTGACCCGGCTGGGCTGAGCGAGCGAGCGCACGCGCTCGAGCAGGAGATGGGCGCGGCCGGATTCTGGGAGGACCAGGAGCGCGCGGCGCAGGTGAGCGCCGAGCACGCGCGGTCCAGCCGGCGCCTGGCGACCTATCGCGAGCTCGAAAGCGATGTCGAGGACCTCGAGCCGCTGGCCGAGCTGGCCGAGGAGGATCCGGACATCGCCGCCGAGCTCGAGGAGCAGATCCAGAGCGTGCAGGAGCGCCTGGACCAGCTCGAGGAACAGCGGCTGTTCTCCGGTCGCTACGACACGGGCGATGCGC
The DNA here is from genome assembly GCA_019240305.1 of Solirubrobacterales bacterium. Taxonomy (GTDB): domain Bacteria; phylum Actinomycetota; class Thermoleophilia; order Solirubrobacterales; family Solirubrobacteraceae; genus Palsa-465. The sequence continues at coordinate 1,299 of JAFAYP010000015.1, read as the reverse complement.
TGGTCACGATCAACGCCGGCGCCGGCGGCACCGATGCCCAGGACTGGGCCGAGATGGTGCTGCGCATGGAGATGCGCTGGGCCGAGAAGCGCGGTTTCGCGGTAGAGCTGCTCGAGGCCTCCGCGGGGGAGGAGGCGGGCATCAAATCGGCGACGTTCCTGGTCAAGGGCGAGAACGCCTACGGCCTGTACGCCAGCGAGAAGGGCGTGCACCGATTGGTGCGCCTCTCGCCGTTCGACGCCGCGCACCGCCGGCAGACCAGCTTCGCGGGCGTGGAGGTGTCGCCGGTGGTGGCCGACATCGATGAGGTCGAGATCGACGACGACGATCTGCAGATCGACACCTACCGCGCCAGCGGCGCCGGCGGCCAGCATGTGAACAAGACCGACTCGGCCGTGCGCATCACCCACAAGCCGACCGGGATCGTCGTGCAGTGCCAGAACGAGCGCTCGCAGTCCTCCAACAAGGCCGAGGCGATGACCATGTTGCGCTCCAAGCTGCTCGAGCTCGAGGAGCGCCGGCGGCGCGAGGAGATCGCCCGCGAGCGGGGCGAGGCCCAGGACGTCAACTTCGGCTCCCAGATCCGCTCCTATGTGCTTCACCCGTACTCGATGGTCAAGGACCACCGCACCGACTACGAGATGGGGGACACCGCCCGAGTGCTCGACGGTGACCTCGACGGCTTCGCCCGCTCCTACCTGCTGAAATCGGCCAGGTGACCGACGCCCGCGAGCCGGCCGCGCAGCCGACCGCGCCCTACCTGGAAGCGATAACCGCCTACGGCTTCCGCGGCTCGCTGCGCTTCCATGTTCCCGGCCACAAGGGCGGCGACGGCGCTGATCCGGGGTTGCGGACCGCGTTGGGCGATCGGGCCCTGCTGCTCGACGTGCCCCAGGACATCGAGGGGATCGACGTCGGCCCGTCGCCGACACCTTACGAGCGCGCCGAGCAGCTGGCCGCGGACGCCTACGGCGCGGCACGGGCCTGGTTTCTCACCAACGGGGCTACCCAGGGGAACCATGCCCTGTGCCTGGCCCTTGCGCCGCCGGGCACCCGGGTGGTCCTCCAGCGCAACTCGCATGCCAGTCTGATCGATGGCCTGGTGCTGAGCGGCGGCGCCGCCCGGTTCGTCGCCCCCGAGTACGACATCGAGCTCGGGATGGCCCATGGAGTGACCCCGGATGCGCTGGCCGAGGCGTTCGCCGCCGCGCCCGAGGCCCCCGCCGCGTTCATCGTCTCGCCTACCTACTACGGGATGTCGGCCGACGTGGAGGGCTGCGCCGAGGTCGCCCACGCCGC
>JAFAYP010000604.1 GCA_019240305.1 Solirubrobacterales bacterium | reverse complement strand
TGAGCCAGCCGGCGGAGTATGGCGTCGGCCACCGCGGTCGGGTCGACCCGGTACTCGCCGCGGTCGATCTGCTGCTTCAACATGGCCGGGTCCATAGCTCCACTGTACTCGAGTGGATCGACCGCTCAGGGGCCTTGCTGCATGGGGTCCTGACCCTAAGTGTGGACGACGGGGCACGTACGGGACGCGCGTCCAGACCGGCCGGGCAAGGATGCCCGGCCGCACGGCCCCAGGGACGCCGCCGCAGGCGGCCCCAAAATCACGCCTGGCGAGCGGGCCCCAGCGGGGTCATCGACTTCAGCCGGGCGAAGATGATGATTCGCTGGGCGGCGCTGTAGAGCGGGTTGCAGGCCGACAGGACCAGGCGCTCGTAGCCCACGTCGTCGGTCACCCACAGCGCGGTGGGCTGGACGATCTTGCGGTACTGGACGACGTAGGTGAACGCCGCGTAGGGCATCGTCAGCACGATCCGGTCGCCGGGCGTGAGCGCGTCGATGTGGCGAAACGGCGCCAGGTAGGTCGTGCGGTGACCGGCGATCGCGACCGTCTGGCCCAGGCCGGGGAAGGCGGTGGCCGGATAGTGGCCGGGTCCCCGCTCCAGGCTGGAGTCGTCGGTGCCCTGGACGACGTCGTAGCTGACGCCGATCTTGGGGATGCTGATCTGGCCGATGGCATCGCCGGTGCGCACCTCCTGCTGCTCGCGCCGGGCCAGGTAGGCGATCCGCTCGTGCAGCCCGGGCAGCGTGACCAGCGTGCTGCTCTCGGTCCGGGTAAGCGGCGCGGTCCGGAAGCTCAGGTACTGCCTGTTGATCTCCGAGCGCTTGATCAGCCCGATCACCGCGGTCACCGGCTCCTGCCAGACCAGCGTGACTCCGGCGTCGATCACGAGCAACAGGCCGGAGATCATCAGCACCGAGGAGATGTCTCGCACCAGGCGCCGGAGCGAGAGCCGACCGAGGTGCCGGGGCGCCACGGCGGGGGTGCTGAGCACCCGGGTCTTCATCGCCGCAGGGTCGACTTGACGGCGCCAAGCGATCCGGGCCCGGCGTAGGTGAGCGGGCCCCGAACGGTGATCGGGACATCAGCCGGGTCGAATCGGGGCTGGCGGGTGATCCGCACGATCATCGCGGCCAGGCTGACCACGCAGCCGAGCACCACACTCCACTCGATCGCGCTCATGACCGACATCGAGCCACCCGCGAGCATCAGCACAGCATTCCAGGCCGCGGGCGCCGCGCCAAGCCCGAGCGCGGCGGCGTAGTAGAACAGGGCCAGCGCACCCGGCACCAGTCCTGCTCCGAACAGCAGAACCGCCCAGGGCGCGCGCAGGCGCTGCTCCGGGGCCACGATCCACAGCCACAGGTGAAGAGCGGGGACGAGCAGCGCCGCGGCGAACGGGTTCGCGAGCCACAGCACGAGCGTCACCACGCACAGGACGAGCAGGAAGGCCGCGCCCGCCCCCGGGGAAGCCGGATCGTCGGGGATGGCGCGCCGCGCCGCGCGCCGTGAGGGCGGGCGGCCGGTCTCGGTCGGGGCCGGGGCCGGGGCCGGCTGGCCGGCCCACATGTGGCGGGTGAGCCGCCAGCGAACGGCAAAGCCGGCGGCGATCAGGCAGACCAGGCCGGCCAGGACTCCGACCGCGCGAGAGCCCAGCGTCAGCGCGTCGCCACCCACCGGACCGGGCGGTGCGGCGTCGATCACGCCCACGGCGCGCAGGGCGAGGATGGCCAGCACCGCGAGCACGAACGGCAGGCTGGCCGACAGCACCCACAGGCTCCAGCGGGCGACCCGGTGACCGCGCCGGCGCACGCGGGCCAGCCCGTCTATCGTCGCGCACAGCACGGGCGCGATCAGCGCCAGCACGAGCAGGCGGATCGCCCAGGCAGGGATCAGCTTGCCCTGCCAGCGCAGGTACGAGGAGGGGCCCGGGACGGTCGGGCCCGACTCGAGCGCGCTCACCGACTGCAGGATCGTGCGTCCGAAGCCGCCGATCTGTCCCGGGCTGGTCGGCTCGCCCGGAGCGGGCAGGCGTGCGCCCGACGCCGAGACGAGGACGGCGGACAGGCCGGCGGCCGCGAACGGCCGTTGCTCGGAGACGGCCAGCGGGAAGGCCAGGTGCAGGAACTGGCCGCCCAGGCTCTCGTCGCGCGTGCCCAACCCGGTCTGCGCGGAGAGCGCGCTGGCCACCGTGTTGCGCAGCAGCGGGTCGGCCACCAGCTGGGAGTCCGACCACGGCACGACGATCGGCGAGCCGACCTTGAGGCCGGCCATGTCGCCCAGCACGATCACCGCGTCGACCGGCCCGGGCAGGTTGCGCGCGAGCTCCGCCGCGCCGGCGGCACCGACCTGGCCGCTGGTCGAGGCCAGCACGATCGAGCGCTGCTGGGTCTGCTGGGAGAGCACCTGGGCGAGCTCGAGCAGGACCGCGGTACCCGACATGTCCGCGGCGGAGCCGGAGTGGGGGGCATCTCGGTGCGCGACGAGGACGATCGTGCCCGGGGTCGACCCGGCGAGCGTCCCGATCACGTTCTCGATCGTCCGCGAGCCGTCGACCGTCTGTGCTCCGAACACCTCGCGCTGCACGACGAGCCCGTCGGAGCTCATCGAGCGGGCCACGTAGTCGGCGATCGCCGTGTCGGCCGGTGAGCCCGGGGGGCGGTTCGGATACTGGCGCGTCAGCGACTGCATCGTCCCGTAGGCGCTGTCGCCGTTGAAAGCGTCGGGCACCAGGGTGGCGCTCAGCGGGCCGGCCTGGTTGCCAAGCGAGAAGGCCACCACGATCACCGCGACGACTACAACCATCAGTCCCATCCGGTAGATACGTGGATCGAGCATCGGCAGCCCAGGGTAACCGTCGAGGCGCCGCGAGAACGGATGGCGCCGCGCACGGCTACTACTCTTTTGCTGCAAACAGGAAGGAAGTCGGTTGGCAGATCGCTCGGCGCGGATCCTGCTCGTGGACGATGAGCAGTCGATCCAGACGCTCCTCTCATATCCGCTGCGCAAAGAGGGCTACGACGTCGTCCAGGCGACCGACGGGCGCCAGGCCCTCGATCGCTTCGACGAGCAGGCCTTCGATCTCGTGGTGCTCGACCTCATGCTGCCCAAGGTCGACGGCCTGGAGGTGTGCCGGCGGCTGCGCAACCGCAGCTCGGTGCCGATCATCATCCTGACCGCCAAGTCAGAGGAGATCGACAAGGTGGTCGGGCTGGAGCTCGGGGCCGACGACTACATCACCAAGCCGTTCTCGCTGCGCGAGTTCTCGAGCCGGATCAAGGCGGCGCTGCGCCGGGCCGAGATGATCCGGCCGGGCGAGACCTCGTCCGACGAGGCGCCGCTCGAAACCGGCGAGCTGCGCATCGACTTCTCCAAGCGGACCGTACGCGTGGGAGGCCGCGAGGCGCCGCTGACGTTCGTGGAGTTCGAGATCCTGGCCGCGCTGGCCCGGGCTCCGGGACGGGTGTTCACCCGCGACATGCTGCTGGCCCGGATCTGGGGCGAGTCGGCCTACCGCGATCCGCGGACGATCGATGTCCACATCCGCCACCTGCGCGAAAAGCTCGAGCGTGACGCCAAGGCGCCCGAGTACCTGTTCACGGTGCGCGGGGTCGGCTACCGGTTCCGCGACACGGAGCTCTAGTGCCTCGGTTGTTCCGCGGGCCGGTTCGGCTGTCGCTCTCGACCCGGCTCGCGCTGCTGTTCTCGGCGATCACGCTGATGGCCTTCGCGGTGCTCTACCTATACGTCGCGCCCGGTCTGCAGACGCGGCTGCTGGGCGACCAGCTCGCCCAACTCTCGAGCGACGCGCGCGTGCACTCGCGCACGATCGGGCGGACCGTGGGAAGCTCGCAGCCGCTCTCCAGCGTGCAGGACCGGGTCAACGCCGCCGCGCTCGCCACCGGGGACCGGGTCACGCTGCTGCTGGTCAACCGGGTTCCGAGTGGCTCGGAGCTCTCGGAGCTGGCGGACTCGAGCCGGCGCTCGACCACGGCGGCGCTGTCCTTCGCGGTCGGGCGCGCAGCGGTGGCCTCAGGGCGGACGACCACCGGTACCGAGCGCACCGGGGCCGGGACGGTGGCCGAGGCCGCCTACCCGGTCGTGCTACGTGGCCGCCCGGCGGCGGTGATCGTGTACTCCGTGCCGGCCTCGGGTGTGGTCCGCGCGGTGGCCACCGTGCGCCACCAGATCCTCGTCGCCGGCGGGATCGCACTGCTGCTCGCGCTGATCGGCAGCTATCTGGTCGCGCGGGCACTCGCTCAGCGGGTCAAGCGGCTGGAGCTGGCCGCCGAGAAGGTGGCGGCGGGCGACTTCGAGCAGGCGATCCCGGTCGACTCGGGTGACGAGCTCGGGCAGCTCGCGGTGGCCTTCAACCAGATGCAGCGACAGCTGGCCCAGCTCGAGTCCGCGCGCAAGAAGTTCATCGCCACCGCCTCGCACGAGCTGCGCACACCGATCTTCTCGCTGGGCGGATTCGTCGAGCTGCTCGAGGACGACGATCTCGATCCCGACACGCGGGCACGGTTCCTGGAACAGGTTCGCGACCAGGTCGAGCGCCTGCGCAAGCTGTCGGTGGACCTGCTCGATCTGTCACGGCTGGAGTCGGGGTCCCTGGAGCTGCGGCCCGAGCAGGTGGACCTGAGCGAGCTGACCCGATCGGTGTCGGGTGAGTTCGAGCCGGTGCTGGCCCAGCACGATTCGCATCTGGAGCTGCGGGTGACGCCGGGGCGGGTCGAGGCGACGTGCGATCCGGTCCGGGTGGCCCAGATCGTGCGCATCCTGATCGACAACGCACTTGTGCACACCCCGTCGGGCAGCCGCATCACGGTCACCGCCCGGCGTGCCGACGGGCACGTCCGACTGGCCGTGCGCGACGATGGCGAGGGGATCGAGTCGCAGGCGCTCGTGCGGATCTTCGAGCCGTTCTACACGGCCGACGATGCCCAGGGGTCGGGCCTCGGGCTGGCCATCGCCTCAGAGCTGGCTGAGCGCATGGCCGGTCGCCTGTCGGTGGACTCACGGCCGGGCGAGACCACGTTCACGCTCGAGCTGCCCGCGTGAGCTCCGGGTTGGTGTTTGAGCTCGCGATGGCGCTGCGCTCGAGGGTGCTGC
>JAFAYP010000476.1 GCA_019240305.1 Solirubrobacterales bacterium | reverse complement strand
GGGCGATCGGGTGGTGCTGCTCGATCCCAGCTACTCGCTGTTCGGCTCGGCCGTGCTGGCTGCCGACGCCGAGGCGGATTACGTCGCGCTCGATTCCTCCGGGCATCTCGATCTCGAGCGACTGGATTCGGCGTTGGTGGGCGCGCGGGCGCTGGTGGTGATCAACCCGGCCAACCCCGTCGGAACCGTGTATCGCCGCGAAGAGCTCGAGGCGCTGGCGGAGCTCTGCCGGCGCGAGGGAACGATCGTGATCGCCGATGAGGTCTGCGACCACTTCATCTTCGACGAGCGCACGTTCACATCGTGCCTGACCATTGATGCGTGGCGCGAGCAGCTCGTCTACGTCCAGTCATTGTCAAAGACCTATGCGATGACCGGTTGGCGTGTGGGGTACCTGATCGCGCCCCGGGAATGGGCGGTTGAGATACGTCGGCTGCACCGCACCTCTGTCGGAGCGGTCAACGCAGCCGCGCAGCGCGCCGCGATCACCGCACTGACCCTCGGGGACCCCCTGGTCGCGCCGATGCGCGCGGCCTATCAGACCCGCCGTGACCTCATCGTCAACCGGATCGCCACAATGCCCGGCATCAGCGCGCGGCGCCCGGAGGGCGGCTTCTTCGTGATGGTCCGCTATTCGTTGCCGATTGACTCCTTCGGGGTGGCGGCCGCGCTGCGAGACCACGGGGTCGTGGTGCGCCCCGGCCGCGAGTTCGGCCCGGCCGGCGAGGGGCACCTGCGGATCTCGATCGCGACCGCACCCGAAGAGCTGACGGTCGGATTGGACCGCATCGAAGACTGGTTGACCGCGTTCGGCGAATGAGAAAGGATCCGCCATAGCCGGCGCGGGCCCTCGAGAACGCGGGCGGCCGAACCGGCGTGACCGGGCGCGTAATCGAGACGCGATCCTCGACGTCGCGGGGGAGTTCTTCCGCAGCGACGGCGACCAGGTCACCCTCGTTGCGATCGCCCGGGCGGCCGGGTTGTCGACCGCCACCGTTTACCGCCACTTCGCCCGCGTGGACCAGGTCAGCGACGCTTACCTGCTCCGCGTCGTCGAACAGCTTGCCGTGTTCTCCCATGACTGTCCGGCCGACGGGGCTGAGCTGTTCGGCCTCGTCGCCGGGCGATGGGGTGCGCTGGTCGAGCAGAACGGTGCCGCGATGGTGCAGCTGCGCTCCCGCCGCGGCCTGCTCGCGCGTCTGGCCGAAGGCGATCCCGTGATCACAACGGTCCGTGTCGCCTGGGAGCGACCCCTCCGAGCGCTCATGGCTAGCGACGGCATCCCCGCCACGCAGTTCCTCACCGCGCTGCAGCTGTGCAACGCCCTGCTGGACCCGCGCGAGATCCTCGACCGGGCCGGTGGTGATCTCACCGTCTCGCAGGCGACCCGTCAGCTTGCCGAAGCGCTGCGCGGCGCGCTGCGCACGCTCGCCACCCCCACATGAGGGACGCGAGTGCTCCGGTCTGTCACGGCCGGGTCTGCTGCAGCGAGTATCTATGTGATGGCCGAGAACGGGGATGAGGATCTTCTGCGGCGGCACGCGGGGGGGGATCCGGACGCGTTTGTCGCCTATTACCGACGGAACCTCCCACGCGTGCTGTCGTTCTTCTGGCGCCGGACCAGGGACCCTGAGTTGACCGCAGACCTGACGGCGGAGGTGTTCGCGGCGGCACTGATCGCCGCGCCGCGCTTCCAACCGGGTGAAACCCCGGCGAGCTCGTGGCTTTACGGCATCGCGGCACACAAGCTCAGCGACAGCAGGCGCCGCGGCCGCGTCGAGGATCACGCCCGTCGACGGCTCGCGATGGAGCCGCTCGTGATCGACGACCTCGAGCTCGAACGCGTCGAGGAGATGGCCAGCCGCGCCCACCCCGAACTCGACTCCGCGTTCGCCCAGCTTCCTGACGAGCAGCGCGCAGCGCTGCTCGCCCGTGTGGTGGACGAGCGCGCCTACCCGGAGATCGCTGCCGAGATGAACTGCTCGGAGCTGCTCGTCAGACAGCGCGTCAGCCGCGGACTGAGGCACCTCCGCTCACGGATCAAGGAGTCCCGATGACCAGATTCTTTGACGACCTCGAAGCCCAGCTCCACGCGGCCGCGCGTGCACAAATCGCGCTCGGCGCCGCAGCCCGGCCGAGAAGACGGCTCCGAGCAGGCTCTCCGGTGCGCTACATCCCCGTGTTGCTGGCGGTCGGTACGAGCGTCCTCATCGTCGTCCTTGCGCTGGTTCTCATCCGACACCAGCCGCCCGCCACGCCGGGGCACCCGCCGAGTGGCCCGGCCGCGTCCGGCCCGCCCGCCTTTCCGAGCCTTTCCGCCAGGCAGCGCAAACAGATCGACTATGTGATGAAGGCCGACGGCACGACATCGCGCGGCGACCGGGGGTGCGCTCCGCTTCCGCCCGGAATTGGCGATCCGGGCCGCAAACCCAGCCTCAGCCAGGGATCTCCGAGCGCGGCGACGCTGGCGATCCTCGGCACCCTGCGCCGTCCCCAGACACCAGCCGATCGACTCCCGCCGCGCGAGCTCTGGCATGGGCCGCACAGCAAGCCGCGCACCTATCCGTACGGGACCTACCCTCCGGTGATAGGGATCTACGCCCGCTACATCCGCTACGCCAGACACCGCGACGGCGCGAACTACTACCTCGTCCCCGCCGAGAACGTCAACTGGCAGACACCCGTGCCCGCGCGCTGTTACCGCGAGCAGGTCACCGCCCTGCGCCAGGAACTCCCGCAGATCCCGCGCAACCTGAGGCCGGGCATCTTCGCCCTCCAGGCCACCTACCTCGCCTACGAGCGCCGCAGCACCGGGCCCTACCCAGGGGTCTGCCTCTCGGCGCTCAACAGCACCGGCAACGGCGACGGCGCCACCTGCTACGCGATCAGCCAAATCGAAGCAGGACGCACGCTCTCAAGCGGCGCGCCCGGCGGCGTGCCCGTCGTCTATGGCCTCGCCGCGGACGGCGTGCGCAGCGTGACCTTCTACTACCGAGGCGGATACCCAGGTCACCCACTCTCCGCTCTCGTGATCAGCAACGTGTACGTCCTGCACGACCCCGGAGACCGTCTGCCCGGCTACGGCTTCC
>JAFAYP010000417.1 GCA_019240305.1 Solirubrobacterales bacterium | reverse complement strand
GCCCACCGCGCTGTCGATCTACGAGAACCGCAAGGTGATCGCCGTCGACCAGGACCCGCTCGGAAAGCAGGGCGTCCCGATCTCGAGCGCGCGCGGGCTGTGGGTGCTCACCAAACCACTCCAGGGGGGCGATCGGGCGGTTGTCCTGTTCAACTCGACCAACACCGCGGCCGACATCTCCACGACCGCCGCGGCGGTGGGGTTGCCGCGCAGGGGGGCATACCGGCTCCAGGACCTCTGGACGAACACCGTGACCGAGAGCGCAGGGCGGATCGCTGCCTTCGTCCCCGAGCACGGCGTGACGATGTACAGGGTGAGCGCGATCGATCGCGGCGGCGCACGAGCGCTTCCGCCCCAGACCGTCCTGTCGCTCGCCCCGGCGGCGGCGGAGCTCGACTCCGCACGTTCCACGCTCGTGCACGAGACGTTCGCCAACGACGGTTTGCGCCCGATCGAGGACGTCAAGCTGCAGTTCCGGGCCGACCGCGGCTGGCGGATGAAGCGACTCGGCCCTGCGCGCGAGGCGCGGCTGTCCGCCGGGCAGCGGTTCACCGTCGCCTTCCGCGTGACGGCGCCCGCCGGCGGTCCTGCGTTCATCCTGGCCGCACTCTCCGGCGGCGTTTCGTATGACCCCCCGAACGCCTGGCGGGCGCATTTCGCGGTCCTGGACGAGAGGGTGTTCGCCCCGGTGCCGCACCCGTTCCTGAGCACCGACGTCACCCCCCATCCGGCCGCGTTTGGCGCGCGCGCCGGGGTGTTCGCGATCAGTGCCAGGGGGACCGGCGTGCTCCAGCCGCTGAACGCACCGCCCACGGACTCCTACGCGGCGATCTACGAGCCCCAGCGCGCCGGCCCCACCTCGACCGCGCAGGTGACGGTGAGCACCGAGTTGGCCGGCGGAACCGCCGGCGGCGCGGGCCTGATCGAACGCGACGCGATGCCAGCACCGGCGGGCTCACCCCCCGGCGTGGTCCTGTTCGTGAACGGCAGCGGGATGATCCTGATGTCTTGGAATGCGGTCGGTGGCCAGGCCGTCGACTCGCGCTTCACGGTTCCAAACGTGTTCGTCCATGGGCCCGTCACGCTCAGGCTCGCGCGCAACGGCAACGTCTACACGGGCTACTACTCGACCGACGGCGGGGTCGACTGGGCGACCGTGGACACGGTGACGGTCGCGACGGGCGCGTCGGTCGGCAACCAGGACGTCGGTGTCTTCCACGCCTCGGGGTTGCCGACCTGGACGACGACCGCGATCTTCAAAGACTTCAGCGTCAGCTGAGCGCGACCGGACCTGGGAGCGGACGCGGCGTGAGATCCGGCGCGGGCATGAGCGCGTCACGACCGATCTCGGCCACCGACCGGCAGCCGGCCAGGCCCATCGTGAGATCGAAGTCCGCGGCCAGGTTCAGCAGGTAGTCGCGCACGCCGGCGCGCCCGGCGATGGCGAGCGCCCACACGTAGGGGCGGCCGACCAGCACTGCGCGCGCACCCAGGGCCAGCGCCTTGAACACGTCGGCGCCACCCCGCACGCCCGAGTCGAGCAGAACCGGGATGCGGCCGTCCACCGCCTCGACAACTGCCGGCAGCGCGTCGAGGGTGGCGATCGCTCCGTCCACCTGACGACCCCCGTGGTTGGAGACGATCACGCCGCCCATGCCCTCCTCCACGGCGCGGGCGGCGTCGTCGGGATGGAGGATCCCCTTCAGCACGATCGGCAACGCGGTCCGCTCGCGCAGGAACGCGAGCGTCTCCCAGGTGAGCGACGGGCGCGAATAGATCTGGGTGAAGCGCTGAACCGCCGCCCGGCCGCGTCCCGACAAGAGCGTTCGCCAGAAGGTGTCCGGATAGGCGCGCGTCAGCGCGATCAGCGTGCGCAGGGCGGCCAGGTTGGGCCTCGGTTCGGGCTGGTCGCTGTCGTCGAAATGATCATCGGTGATCAGCTGCGTGAACACGGGGTCGCTCGTGTACTGGGCGATCCCCTTGCCGTGCAGGAACGGCAGATAAGCGCCCTCCAGATCGCGGGAACGCCATCCGAGCATCGTGGTGTCGAGCGTGACCACGATCGCCCGGCAGCCGCAGCGCTCGGCGCGCGCGGCGAAGCTCTCGACCAGCTCATCCGAGCGGCTCCAGTAGAGCTGGAACCAGTGCGGAGAGTCCTCAAGGATCTTTGACACGCCCTCCATCGGCCGGGAAGCCTGGTTGGAGAACACCATCGCGGTGCCGGTGTCGCGGGCGGCGCGGGCCACTGCGCAGTCGGCCTCGGGATGGGCCAGCTCGAGCACACCCACCGGTGCCAGGAGGAACGGGCTGGGCAGGCGCTGCCCGAACAGCTCGATGCTGGTCTCGCGCCGCTCGACGTCGCGCAGCATGCGCGGCACGATTCGCCAGCGCTGAAACGCGGCGCGGTTGGCCGCGACCGTGTGCTCGTTGCCGGCGCCAGCGGCCACGTAGGCGAACGCCTCGGGACGCATCCGCCGCTCGGCGCTCGCC
>JAFAYP010000100.1 GCA_019240305.1 Solirubrobacterales bacterium | reverse complement strand
GGAGATCGGCAAGATGTTCGGCGATGTGGGCGCCACGCTCAAGTCGATCCGCCACGACTACGCGAACTTCAACTGGATCTTCTCGGGCGGTGACGTGGTGGTATGCGAGGGGACCAGCTACGGCGAGCATCAGGACGGCCCCTGGCGGGCCGGCGTGCCCGAGTGGGGCGCCGGTCGCTGGTGCGACGTGTTCGAGATCCGCGACTGGCAAATCCAGCGCTGCTTCATCTACCTGGACCCCGACTACGCCGGCAAGGACACCGCCCGCTACCCGTGGCTGGCCGGCGTGGCCGCTGCGCCGCCGGTGGCCGTCCCCGCATAGCCTCGCGATTCGGTCGGCATCTCGACCACGAGCGCGCCGGCGAGCCGCCGAAGCACCGGCTGGAGCTCCTCGTCCTGCTCGGGCTCCCATCCGTCGAGCAACCGGCAGAGCTCGGCGCGGCCGGCGCTGATCAGCTGCTCGCGGGCGGCCTGCCCGGACGGGGTCAGCTCCAGGTCGGGCTCGGCGGTGACGTAGGCCCGGCGGGTCAGGCCATCGAGCGGCGCCTGTAGCCGGTCGGGCGAGGTGTGCAGCTCCTGGGCCAGCGCCGGCGTGCTGGTCGGCGTGCGCTCGCCAATCCGGTTGAGCAGCCATCCCTCGGGCGGGGTGATCTCGACGCCCGAGCGCTCGACCAGCGCGTCGTAGATCCGCTGGCGCTCCTCGCGCTGGAGCAGCGAGCTGAGGATCCGCTCGAGCTCGCGCTCCGAGCTGTGGTGGCGCGGGGCCGCGAAGCTCTCGCCCACTCCCTCGGCGGCCGCGGTCTGGCGCAGGGGCAGCTCGCGCAGCAGCCAGCTGAGCAGGAACGCGAACAGGGCCACCGCCGCCGCGGTGACGAACACGGGCTGGAGGGCGGCGGAGAAGGCCTCGATGTAGGCACCGTGGACCGCCGCGGGCAGATGCTTGACCGCCGCGGGGTTGGCCTCGGCCGGGATGTGGACACCGGGCGGGACCCGCTTGGCCAGCTCGCCGGCGAGCCGGCTCGAGAAGATCGCCCCGAAGGCCGAGACGCCGATCGAGCCGCCCACCTGCCGGAACAGGGTCGAGCCCGAGGTGGCCACCCCGAGGTAGCGATAGTCGACCGCGTTCTGGACAGCCAGCACCAGGACCTGCATGACCATCCCCAGACCGAGTCCGAGGACCAGCATGTAGAGCGCGGCGGCAAGGGTCGAGGTCGTGACGCCGAGCCGGCTGAGGAGGTAGAGACCGACGGTGGCGACCGCGGTTCCGGCGATCGGGAACATCCGGTAGCGTCCGAACCGGGAGATCAGGTTGCCGCTCAGGATCGAGGTGACGAGCAGCCCGGCCATCATTGGCGTGATCAGCAGGCCCGAGCTGGTCGGACTGTGGCCCTTGACGACCTGGAGGTACAGGGGCAGGTAGGTCACCGCCCCGAACAGGGCCAGGCCGATGATGAACCCGACCGCGCTCGTAACCACGAACGTCCGGTTGCGGAACAGGTTCAGCGGAAGGATCGGCTCGGCCGCGCGAGCCTCGACCACCGGGAAGCAGAACAGCGCGACCGCCGCAATCGCGATCAGGGCGACGATCAGCGGCGAGCCCCAGTGGTAGCTGGTCCCGCCGAGGCTGGTGAACAGCACGACAGCGGACAGGCACGCCGTGAGCACGGCCGCGCCCAGATAGTCGATGCGGCGGTGCACCTGGTCGGCGCGCGCATGGAACACCGCACCGATGACCACCAGCGCGAGCAGGCCGAGGGGCAGGTTGACGTAGAAGATCCAGCGCCAGGACAGGCTGTCGACGAAGAAGCCCCCGAGCAGCGGCCCGATCACGGTCGAGACGCCGAACACCGCGCCGAAGAAGCCCTGGTAGCGGCCGCGGTCGCGCGGCGGGATGATGTCGCCGACCACGGCCATCGTGGTCACCATCAGCCCTCCGCCGCCCAAGCCCTGGAGCGCCCGGAAGGCGATCAGCTCGGTCATGTTCTGCGAGAGCCCGCACAGCGCCGACCCGATCAGGAACAGCACGATTGCCACCTGGAGCAGCGTCTTGCGCCCGTACAGGTCGCCGAGCTTGCCGTACAGCGGACCGGAGACCGTCGAGGCGAGCAGGTAGGCCGTCACCACCCAGGACAGGTGCGAGAGCCCACCCAGGTCGCCGACGATCGTCGGGAGCGCGGTGGAGACGATCGTCTGGTCCAGCGAGGCGAGCAGCATGACCAGCAGCAGCGCGCCGAAGATCAGGCGCACCCTGGGGCTCTCGCTGCTCGCCTCGGTGTCGAGGTGCCGGCCTGCCGCTGCCTCGTTCGCGCTCATCTGCTCGCGCTCATCTGAGAACCGCGGCTACTGGGTCGCGGCGGCCTCCTGCGCGTCGGCGTCGGCCGTGGCCGGGGCGGTGGCGCTGGTGGCGTCGCTCGGCTGGCCATCGCTCGGGACCGGGGCCGGAGCGGGATACGCGGCGGCCAGGCGGTGGGCGCCGACCGCGCCGACCGCGCCGATGGCAGCAGCGAGGATTGCCCAGCCCGGTCCGCTTCGCTCGGCTCCCAGGGCGTGGTCGAGCGACAGCTCGCCCGGCCCGACCTCGGCGAGCGCGAGCGCGGCGGCGATCAGCACCACGTTGTACTCGTAACCGCCGCCGGTCACCCACGGGCCGTTCTTCCAGTGCACGCGGTGGATCGCGGTCAGCATCACCGAGGTGAGCGATCCCGCGGCCAGCGGCGTGGCCAGCCCGAGGGCCAGCGCGACGCCCCCGCCGGCCTCCGCCGCTCCGGCGGCGATCGCGTTGCGGCGCCCGGGCCTCATCCCGAGGCCCTCGAACATCTGGGCGGTGGCGTCGATGCCGTGTCCGCCGAACCATCCGAACAGCTTCTGGGTTCCGTGCCCGAAGAAAAAGCCCCCGACGCTGAGCCTGAGCAGCAAGCGGCCGATCTTCATCGCTCCTCCT
>JAFAYP010000057.1 GCA_019240305.1 Solirubrobacterales bacterium | reverse complement strand
TCAGAACGAGCGCGACTACCAGGCGCTGCTCGACGCGATCGCCACCCGCCGCATCGAAGCTCAGACCGGGCTCTAAGGCCGGCGGGCCAGGCGCCGGGGAAGCGCCGTGAATTTTCCCGCTGGCCGGCGTCGGCGAGTAGCGTTGGGTTTGCGGTTGCTGCTCAGCCGATTGGCTGCGGGAGGGGCTCATCGGCCCGGTTGGCTTCCGTTGTCTGGGTCGCCTGAGGAGGGCACGGAGCAGACCCTCGCTTCCAGGGACGGGCGACCTTCTGCGAGGCGGCACGGTGCCGTGACGCTCGATTCGCAGCTGCAGCCGCGACTGACCGGCCTGGGTGAGCGCTGCCGTCAGGTGCTCGAGGGGAGCTGGACGGTCGGTGAGCGCGAGGGGGTGTCGTTCGCGTACACGCGTCCAAGCCCCGGGCGTTACCGCTGGCAGTGGTATTGGGACTCGTGTTTCGCGGCGATGGCGTGGCGCCATTTCGATCCCGCGCGCTCGCGGGCGGAGCTCGAGACGCTGCTGGCCGCGGCGCGTCCGGACGGCTTCATCGGCCACACGATCTTCTGGGAGCATGAGGTCACTGGCCCGCGGGCGCTGTTCTACAACGTGATCCACCGCGACGATTTCATGACGGCGACGATCCAGCCGCCGGCTTTGGCGTTCGCGTGGCGGCTGGCGGTCGGCGACCCGGCACTCGAGCCGCGAATCGTTGCTCACCACGCCGCCCTGGCAGCCGAACGCGACCTGGACGGCGACGGGTTGCTGTGGATCCTTCAGCCGGATGAGTCGGGATTGGACGCCTCACCGCAGTTCGACCCGATCTGGGGGGACCGCGCGCAGGGACTGCCGGGGTTCGTCGAGCTGGTGCGGCGTAACCGCGAGCGCGAGTTCCGGATCCAGGCGGTACGCGCCGATGGCGACCCGGTGGTCTGCGAGGTGCTGACCAACGTCATCCACGGCCTCTCGCGGCTGGCGCTGGGGCTCCCGTCGACCACACCGGCCCTGATCGAGCGCTGCTATGACGAGCCGAGCGGTCTATTCCTGCCCGCGGTCACTCCGCCGATCAAGCAACGATTCCCGGTCACCGTGGCCGCGCTTTCCCCGCTCGCGCTGCCCGATCTGCCCGATGAGATCGGTCACCGGCTGGCCAGATACGTCTTCGACAGTCACCGGTTCTGGACCACTGTGCCGGCGCCATCGGTGTCGATCGATGAGCCGTCGTTCTCGCTGCGGGAGCATTTCGAGGGCCTGCGGCGATACTGGCGGGGGCCGACCTGGATCAACAGCACCTGGCTTTTGTGGCGCGGGCTCGTGCGGCTCGGCTACGAGGAGCAGGCGGCCGCGCTTGCCCGCGCGATCGCGGAGACGGTCTCGCGGGAGGGGCTGCGGGAGTTCTATGACCCGCACGACGGGCGCGGCATGGGGGCCGAGGACTTCGCGTGGTCCGCGCTCGTGCTCGAGCTGCTCGATCCGGCCAACGCGAGCGCGGGCATTCCCGCGAGCGGTTGATGGCCGGGGTCGCCACCGGGGCAGGGGTCGCGCCGTCCACGCTCAAGGACCATGCCCGGCATGCGCTGGACCACGCCAGGAGCCATCTGCGACGTCGGGCCGTGGCGCTGGTCGGCTTCCTGCTCGTGGCCTATGCGGTGCTCAAGCTGATTCCGGCGCTCGAGCAGGCGCTCCACGCGCTCGAGCATGCCTCCTGGGAATGGTTGCTCGCGCTGCTCGCAATAGAGGTCGTGTCTGAGATGGGCTTTGTTTTCGCCTGGAGTCGGATCGTCGACCCGGACGACTTGCTCGCCCGCGACGGTCGTGGGCGACGAATGGACGAGCACGTCGCGTGGATGCAGCTCGGAGGTGGCCTCCTGCTGCCCGGCGGCACGCTGGGCGGAGCGGGGGCCGGAGGGCTGATCCTGCACCGGTTCGGAATGCCGACCAAGGTGATCGCCGAGCGCCAGCTGAATCTCAGCTTTCTGAACACCGGCATCGACGCGCTGGCCCTGGTCGTCTTCGGGCTGGGCCTCGCCACCGGCATCCTTGCAGGCGAGCACAACCTCCTACTGACCTTGCTCCCGGCGGCGTTGGCCGGCACGGGCATCATCGTCGGGGCGCTGATCGCCCCGCGGGCCGGCGCCGTTGCGCAGCGTCTGCAGGCCAAGCACCCAAAGATCGCCACCACGATCACCACGCTCGCGGCGGCCGTTGAGGACACCAAGCGGGTCTTTCGCCGCGGCGCCTGGGCCCCCGTCCTCGGCGCGATCGCCTACCTCGGACTGGAGGTGATCGTCCTCTGGTGCGCCTTCCGAGCCGTCCACGCAAGCCCCGTCCCGGGCTTCCCCGTCGTCCTCATGGCTTACATCATCGGCGCGCTCGGCGGATCGATTCCCCTCCCGGCCTCGGCGGGCACTATCGGCGGCGTCGCCGGAATGCTGATCGCCTACGGCGTGGCGCACAACGCGGCGCTCGCCGCGGTCCTGCTCCACCAGGCGATCGGACTGCTCGTGCCGGTGATCGGGGGCGCGGTCGCCTACACGATCCTCCGCCGGCGCCTCGGGCCGATAAGGATCAACCGCACGAGCGATGCCGCCACCCA
>JAFAYP010000016.1 GCA_019240305.1 Solirubrobacterales bacterium | reverse complement strand
TGGCATCGACCCAGATCTCGTCACCGATCCCGAGATTCCCCTTGGTGAGGCAGATGGCCGAGGGCGGAGGAGGGGGCGCGTCCCGCAGGGCAAGCAGGCACTCGAGCACCACCGGATTCGCCTCGATATCCAGGCTGTGCAAATGCGAGATTTGAAGCTCGACATATTCGCGCGCGGCGAGTGCTGGGCTCGTGGGGACGCGCATGAACGCGTCGAATCGGAGTCCGCGCCAGTCCAAGGCGTGGACGGCGCCCAGCACGCGAACCAGCTCGCGCGCCACGGCGATCCGCAGGCCGTCAGACGCGGGCCCCTGGTCACGCAGTCCCGGTGGCTCGACCGTCCCGTCAATCCAGGCGCGGATGTAGAACGGCCGTCCATTGGTAAACGCGGCGCCGTCGCCCTCGTACGCCAGGACTGGCGCAACAGGTATCTCCGTCTCACTCAGACGTTGGTGGATCGCGACCTCATACGAAAGCGGCGTCAGGGTGATTCCCGGGGTATCCGTGTCGATTCTCAGCACGCACCGCCTGGGAGCCGCTTGGTCGCCGCAACTCGCCGCTATGAACCAGGTCTCACGGGAGAGACCTGGCCAGGATTGAGCGATGCTGTCGATCGTCGCACCCTCCCAGCCCGGCAGCGAGGCGCGCAAATAGTGCTGCAATTCCGAAAGGTCGAGAGGCCCTGGCGGCGAGACCGAACTCATGTTGAGCGCAGGTTCCGATGTCGGATCGCGGTGATCGGCGCAGTCTAGCGGACCACTTGCGGTGCAGCAAGGAAGCTAGGCAGCGGCGCTGACTTGAACCCTCGAGGGCGGCGGCAGGTCAAAAGCCGGGCCTTGGATTTGCAAACTTAGCAGGCGAGAAGTATACTTGCGCGCAAGAAAAGTAGGCCGGGTTGACCAGGATGATGAAAGCAGTCGAAGAGCGCGAGCGGGTGGTCATTCGGTTCGCCGGGGACTCGGGTGACGGCATGCAGCTCGCCGGCAGTCGGTTCACCGACGCCACGGCGGTGCTGGGCAACGATCTTGCGACGCTGCCGAACTTCCCGGCTGAGATCCGGGCGCCTGCGGGCTCTCTGGCCGGCGTCTCCGCGTTCCAGATCCATTTCGCCTCGCGCGACATTCTGACGCCCGGGGATACGCCGAACGTGCTCGTGGCGATGAACCCGGCGGCGCTGAAGGCGAACTTGATCGAGCTCGACCGGGGCTCGACGATCATCGTCAACGAGGACACCTTCTCGCAGCGCAACCTGGACAAGGCCGGTTACGAGGCGAATCCACTCGAGGACGGCTCGCTGGCTGCGTACCGGGTCCACCGGATCCCGATGACCAGCCTGACGATGCGGGCGGTGGAGTCGGTCGAGGACGCGTCCACCCGCGACGCCGGGCGGGCCAAGAACCTGTTCGCGCTCGGGGTGCTTTCGTGGTTGTATGGCCGTCCCACCGAGGTGACCGAGCGGTGGATCGCGAAGAAGTTCTCGCGCAAGCCGGCGGTGGCAAGGGCCAACCAAGCCGCGTTTCGCGCCGGCTGGTCCTTTGGCGAGACGACCGAGCTGCTCGATGTGCAGTACCGGGTCAAGCCGGCCACCGACGCGCGCCCTGGGACCTACCGGAACGTCAACGGCACGACGGCGCTCGCGCTGGGGCTGATCGCGGCCAGCTTGCGCAGCGAGCTTCCGTTGGTGCTGGCGAGCTATCCGATCACGCCAGCTTCTGAGCTGTTGCACGAGCTCTCGCGTCACGCCAGCTTCGGGGTGAGCGCGATCCAGGCCGAGGACGAGATAGCCGCCGCCGGCATGGCGCTGGGCGCGGCGTTCGGGGGACGGCTCGGGGTGACCGCGACGAGCGGCCCGGGCATGGACCTGAAGGCGGAGACCATCGGCCTGGCGGTCGCGCTCGAGCTGCCGCTGGTCGTGGTCGACGTCCAGCGGGCCGGCCCCTCGACAGGGATGCCGACCAAGACCGAGCAGTCGGATTTGTTGCTGGCTCTGTACGGGCGCCACGGTGAGTCGCCGCTGCCGGTACTCGCGCCGAGTACGCCCGGCGGGTGCTTCGACATCGCGTTCGAGGCGGCGCATCTGGCTATCCGCTACCGCACGCCGGTGATCATCCTGTCCGACACGTTCCTAGCCTCCTCCTCGGAGCCATGGCTAGTTCCGGCGCCGGCGGACCTGCCGGCGATCGACCCGCGTTTCGCAGTCCCGTCCGAGGACCCATTCCTCCCGTACAGCCGCGACGCGTGTCTGGCGCGACCGTGGGCGATCCCGGGGACCCGTGGGCTCCAGCATCGGATTGGCGGTCTCGAGAAGTCCGATGGAACCGGCAACATCTCCTATGACCCGGAGAACCACGCGCGGATGACCGAGCTGCGCGCGGCCAAGGTCGCCGGGATCGTCCGCGGCGTGCCGCCGATCACGGTGGACGCCGATCCGGGGGCGGAGCTGCTGGTGCTCGGATGGGGCTCGAGCCAGGGCGCGATCCGCGCCGGGGTGCGCCGGGCGCGGGAGGCTGGGCACAAGGTCGCCTGTGCCCACATCCACCACCTGAACCCGCTGCCGGCCAACGTCGGCGACGTCCTGCGCTCGTTCCCCCGGGTGCTCGTTCCCGAGGTCAACTCCGGCCAGCTGGCGCGGGAGCTGCGCGGCAGGTTCCTGGTCGACGTCGAGTCGTTCACCAAGGTCAAGGGTCAACCGCTGTTCGCGGCCGAGATCGAGCGGGAGATCGGGCAACGGGCATGAGGCTCGCTCCGTCATCGTTTCGCCACCGGAACTCGGCTCCCGGGGGTTCGCTCACCCCGTCGGACGTGTCGCGTGCCGGCGCACCGATGTCAGACCTCAGCGCACTGATCTATGAGTTGCTTGACGCGCATGCCGACACGGCGGATCTCGCGGCGGAGTTGCTCGAGGATCCGCGCTGGGGCGCCCACCTCGACTACTTGAAGGCCCTGCAGCGAACGGGTCGGGAGATGCTTACGCGCGAGTGCCGTGAGGTACGTGCGTGAGCGCGGTGGTCACGGACAACGGCAATGGCGGCGGTGCGGTGTCGGCGCTGACCAAGGCGGACTTTCAGTCAGATCAGGAGACGCGGTGGTGCCCGGGCTGCGGCGACTACGCGGTTCTCGCCGCCGTGCAGCAGTTCATGCCCGAACTCGGGATCCCGCCCGAGAAGATCGTGTTCATCACGGGCATCGGCTGCGCCGGCCGGTTCGCGTATTACATGAACACCTATGGGATGCATGGCATCCATGGCCGAGCGCCGGCGCTGGCCACCGGGCTGGCCTCGGCGCGTGAGGATCTCTCGATCTGGGTGGTCACGGGCGATGGCGACTCGCTATCGATCGGTGGTAACCATCTGATCCATGCGCTGCGCCGCAACGTCCCGATCAAGATCCTGCTGCTCAACAACCAGATCTACGGGCTGACCAAGGGCCAGGCCTCGCCGACCTCTGAGCTCGGGAAGATCACCAAG
>JAFAYP010000552.1 GCA_019240305.1 Solirubrobacterales bacterium | reverse complement strand
CCCATCCTCCAGCGACGCGCGCGTGCGGGTGTTCCCGGCATCCGAGCCGGCCTCGGGCTCGGTCAGCCCGAACGCCCCGAGGCACTCGCCGGCGCACAGCCGGGGAAGCCACTGGAGCTTCTGCTCCTCCGAGCCAAACAGGTAGATGGGCTGGGTCCCCAGCGACGTGTGGGCGCACAGCGTGATCGCCACCGACGAGTCGACCCGCGCGAGCTCCTCCACGGCCAGCGCGTAGGCCAGCGAGTCGCTGCCCGCGCCTCCGTACTCCTCGGGAAACGGGATGCCCATGAGGTCCAGCTCCCCGAGGCGGCGCACGATGTCGTACGGGAAGGCGTGGGTGCGGTCGAGCTCCTCGGCCACCGGCGCGATCTCCTGCTCGGCGAACTCGCGGACCGTGCGCTGCACCAGGCGGTGCTGGTCGGGTAGATCGAACTCCACGGTCTGCGAATTCTCACATCCCGACGCGACCGAGGGCGGCCCGGGCTGAACCGCAGCTTCCCTCCCGTGATCAGGCTTTAGTCTCTGCGCATGCCTCGGAGATCGATCGCCCTCGTGCTCGGGGTGGCGGCGTCGGCCACCCTGTTCGTGAGCCTGGCCGACGGTGCGGTATCCCCGCAGGACACCCAGCTCAGGCGGGCCTGCGTCACGGCCGCGAACCGCATCGCGAACGCGGTCATCCATGCCGCCACGACGCAGGTCCAGGTGATCACGGTGCCGTTCCGCGTGGTGGCGGCGGGCACGCTGATCGGCCGGATCGCCTTCAACCCATCCGGGTCGAGAATCGGTGTGGCCGGCGATGCGCCCTCCACCGGCGGACTCGGCTGTGCCACGGGTGCGATTGGCCCGGGCGTCCCCAAGGGGCCTGGGCACAGCCAGGTCGTCTCCACGCTGCGCCGCACGTTCACCGCGCCGGGGCGCCACACGCTGAGGTTCGAGCTGGGTGCTTCCGGCCGGCGGATCCTGGCCCGGCTGGGGGCGGCCGACCGCGCGTACCGCAAGCAGCATCCGCACGGTCAGCGGCCGCCGTCGATCGCGTTTGGGGTCAGCCTCAGCTACACGCCGGCCGGCTGAGCGCCGGCCCGGGCCAGCTCGACCAGGAGGCGCACCCCAAAGCCGGTGGCGCCCCGGTGGGCGAAGTAGGGGCGGCGCACGTCGTAGGCCGTCCCGGCGATGTCCAGGTGTGCCCACGGCACCTCGCCGGCGAAGTTGTGCAGGAACTCCGCGGCGGTGAGCGCGGTGGCCTCGCGTTTGGTCGTGCTGTTGATGATCTGGGCGTAGCGGCCTTTGAGCATCTCGGCGTACTCGCGGTGCAGCGGCATCCGCCACACGAGCTCGCCGCTCTGCTCGGCCGCCGCCTCCACTTCTGAGGCCCAGGTGTCGTCGTTGCTCATCATCCCGGCGTAGGTCGAGCCGAGCGCGACCACGACCCCGCCGGTCAGCGTCGCGAGGTCGACGAGCCGCTCGGCGCCGTCGCGCTTGGCCTGGGCGATGCAGTCGGCGAGCACGAGCCGGCCCTCGGCATCAGTGTTGTTGACCTCGATCGTGGTGCCGTCGGACGCGCGGACGATGTCCCCGGGCTTGACCGCACGGCCGCCGGGCATGTTCTCGGTGGCGCCGACCAGCCCGAGCACGCGCACCGGCAGCTGGAGCTCGGCCAGCGCGGCCAGCGCCTCGATCACCGCGGCGCCGCCGCACATGTCGAACTTCATCTCGTGCATGGTCCCGGCCGGCTTGAGCGAGATCCCGCCCGTGTCGAACGTGACCGCCTTGCCGATCAACCCGATCAGCGGTCCCTCACCCGATGTGCCGTCGTACTCCAGGCGGATCAGCCGCGCGGACTCGACCGAGCCCTGGGCGACGGCGGCGAACGCGCCCATGCCAGCCCCCCGGATCGCCTCCTCGTCGAGCGCGGAGAAGCCGAGACCGTGGCGGCCCGCCGTCTCCTCGGCGTAGGCGGCCAGGGCACTCGGCGCCAGGTCGTTGGCCGGGGTGTTCCCCAGATCCCGGGCCCGGTTCTGCGCCTCGGTAACGATCCTGGCCACGCGCACCGGCTCGGACACGTCGTGATGCGCGCTGAGCAACAGCCGCCCGACCCGGCGGGAGGCCTTGCTCGGCTTGTAGCGCTCATAGCGGTAGGCGTGAAGCAGGGTGCCCTGGACCAGGCCCTCGACCACATCGTCATCGACGTGGTGGGGGACCTCCCAGCACAGCGTGCTCGCGCCGATCTCGCGGGCCCGGCCGTGGGCGACCGCGGCAGCCACGCGTGCCCGCTCGCCGTCGAGCTTCGCCCGGTTGCCGAGCCCGATCAGGATCACCCGGGTGCCGTCGGCGTGGGTGACGGCCAGCCGCTTGAACTCACGCCGGGCCTCGCCCGAATCGAGCAGCGCGCCGAGGGTTCCGCCGGGCATCTCGTGGGCCACGTCCTCGCCCTCGAACACCCCGACCACGACGGTGTCGGCGCCGCTCGCGATCGGGCTGTCGGTCGTCGCCTCGGCGAGCACGACGGCGAGCATACGCCACTACGATTGGTGGTCCGCCGCCAATTTCGAGGAAAGAGAACCGATATGCCCAGCACCGTGATCCTCTCGGCCGCCCGCACGCCGATCGGCAAGCTCGGGGGCGGTCTGGCCAGCGTCGATGCCACCGAGCTCGGCGGCACGGCGATCCGCGCCGCCCTCGAGCGCGCCGAGGTGGCGCCCGACCAGATCCAGCACGTGGTCATGGGGCAGGTACTCCAGGCCGGTCAGGGACAGATCCCCTCACGTCAGGCCCAGATCAAGGGCGGGATCCCCAAGGAGATCTCCTCGGAGACCATCAACAAGGTGTGCGCGTCGGGCATCCGCTCGGCCTGCCTGCTCGACAACGCCATCCGCGTCGGCGACCTCGAGATCGGGGTGGGCGGCGGGATGGAGTCGATGTCGAAGGCGCCCTACATGCTCAAAGACGCTCGCTTCGGCTTCCGCATGGGAGACGGCAAGGCGATCGATGCGATGATCAACGACGGGCTGACCAATCCGTTCTCAGGCAAGCACATGGCCCACGAGGCCAGCGAGGTCGCCGCCGAGCTCGAGCTGACCCGGCCCGATATGGATCGCTGGGCGCTCCGCTCGCACCAGCTGGCCGTCAAGGCGACCGACGAGGGCCGCCTGCCCGAGGAGATCGTTCCGGTCACGATCAAGGGCAAGAAGGGCGACACGGTAGTCGAGATCGACGAGGCGCCGCGGCGCGACGCCAGCCTCGAAACGCTGGCCAAGCTGCCTCCGATCTTCATGAAGGACGGCGCGACGACCGCCGGCAACGCGCCGGGCGTCAACGACGGCGCGGGCGCGCTGGTGGTGGCCAGCGACGAGTGGGCCAAGCGCAACGGCAAGACCGCGCTGGCCCGGATCGTCGCCCATGCCCAGGTGGCCGACGACTTCCCCTACCTGGCCCGCACCCCGGCGAACGCGTCGAAGAACGCGCTCGCCAAGGCCGGCCTGAACGTCGATGACATCGACCTGTGGGAGATCAACGAGGCGTTCGCATCGGTCACGCTGAACTCGATCCGCATGCTCGGCATCGACGAGGACAAGGTCAACGTCAACGGTGGCGCGGTGGCGCTCGGCCATCCGATCGGGGCTTCGGGAGCGCGCATCCTCGGATCTCTGATGCTCGAGCTGCGCCGCCGCGGGGGCGGGCTCGGGTGTGCCGCGATCTGCTCGGGCGGTGGCCAGGGCGACGCGGTGATCATCGAGGTCAATGGCGGCTGACTCGACGCCAGCAGCAGCAGCCTTCTTCGACCTCGACCGCACGTTAATGGAGGGCTCCTCGGCCTTCCAGTTCGGCCGTGCCGCCTACCGCGCCGGGTTGCTCAGCCGCCGGCAGTTGATCGCCGACGGCTGGGCCAACCTGATGTTCCGTCTGCGCGGCGCCTCCGACAAGGCCTCCCACGAGCTGCGCAACCGGATCTCGCACGATCTGGCCGGCACCCGGGTCCGCGACCTCGAGCGTCTGGGCGTCGACGTGCTGGCGGGAGTGTTGCCGCGCATCTACCCGCAGGTGCTCTCGCGGGCCTACGACCACCAGGACGCCGGCTGCCGCGTGTACATCGTGACCGCCGCCTCGCAGGAGCTGGCCAACACGCTCGCGCACGTACTGGCCCTGGACGGCGCGATCGGCTCGAGCTTCTCCGAGGTGGTCGACGGGGTGTACACCGGCAAGCCGACCGGGCTGTTCATCTACGGCCAGGAAAAGGCGGTGGCCATCGAGCGCCTGGCCGAGTCCGAAGGCCTCGACCTGTCGGCGTCCTACGCCTACTCGGACTCGGCTTCGGATCTCCCGATGCTGCGGCTGGTCGGCCATCCGGTGGTGGTCAATCCCGATTCGACGCTGGCCAAGACGGCCCGGGCCGAGCGCTGGGAAGTCCTGCGCTTCGACCGCCTCGGGCGCCGGCTCAAGGCGGGCGTCGGGCTGATCGGAGCCGCGGTGGCCGGTGGTGCCGGGTCGGCCGCCCTCGCCGCCCGGGCCAGGCGCCGGCGCGGCCTGATCGGCAAGCTGCGGTGAGCGCGATTGCGCGGGCATAGACTCTCGAGTTGATGGCCGCCACCGGTTCGGAGCTCGAGCGCTGGGAGCGCGAGACGTTCGGCCGCACGCCCGAGCGCGATGCGCCGTTCTCGACGATCTCCGGTGAGCCGATCAAGCCGCTCTACACCGAGCGCGACCTGCCGCCGGACGCCGACGCCGCGGTCGGCTTGCCGGGCGAGTATCCGTTCACCCGCGGCGTGTACGGGTCGATGTATCGGGGGCGGTTGTGGACGATGCGCCAGTTCGCCGGGTTCGGGACCGCGGCTGAGACCAATCGTCGCTTCCGCTATTTGCTCGACCACGGCCAGACCGGGCTCTCCACGGCATTCGACATGCCGAGTCTCATGGGACTGGACTCAGATCATCCGCGCTCTGAGGGGGAGGTCGGGCGTGAGGGGGTGGCCGTCGACTCGCTCGAGGACATGCAGACGCTGTTCTCCGGCATTCCGCTCGACGAGGTCACGGTGTCGATGACGATCAACGCGCCGGCGGCGATCATGCTGGCCTTCTACGTGGTCGCGGCGGAGCGCCAGGGCATCGGATCCGAGCGCCTGGGCGGGACGATCCAGACTGACATCCTCAAGGAGTACATCGCGCAGAAGGAGTGGTGCTTTCCGGTCGATCCGGCGATGCGGCTGGTCGGCGACATGATCGAATGGTGCGCGGTGCATATGCCGCGCTGGCATCCGGTGTCGATCAGCGGCTATCACATCCGCGAGGCGGGCTCGACCGCCGCCCAGGAGTTGGCCTTCACGCTCAAGGACGGGCTGACCTATGTGGAGCAGGCGGTGGCGCGTGGCCTGGACGTCGATGACTTTGCTCCACGTCTGAGCTTCTTCTTCAACGCGCATATCGACTTCTTCGAGGAGATCGCGAAGTAC
>JAFAYP010000533.1 GCA_019240305.1 Solirubrobacterales bacterium | reverse complement strand
AGCGCGGTGGCCCGGCTCAGTGTCTCGACGCCCGGAACCGGATCGATGTCTCCGGAGTCGACCAGCACGACGTCGGCGCCCTCCTCGGCGGCCGCCTTCGCAGCGGCCACACCGGCGCTGCCGCCGCCGATGACCAGCACGTCCGCGTGCCGGCGCCGGTACTCGGTCCGCCACTCGCGCTCGGGCTGCTCCTTGCGCAGGACCCCGAGCCCGGCGGCATGCCGGAGCACCTTCTCGTAGAGCGGCCACAGCCGGCGGGGGCGGATGAACGTCTTGTAGTAGAAGCCCGGCGGCGTGAGCTTCGAGCCGATGAGATCGGTGGCGCGCATCACGTCGAGCTCAAGTCCGGGCCGGGCGTTGACGTGCTCGACCCGCATGCCTTCGGTGACCGGCTCGATGCACGCCCGCGCTCCGGGCGCGCCGTCGACGGCCACGATGCAATTCGGGCAGTGGCCGGCGCAGCAGAACAGCCCTCGCCGCCGGTGGTACTTGAAGCTGCGCGAGAACGTCCGCCGGCCCGCGGCGTACAGCGCCGAGCCGATCGTGTCGCCCTCGAACGCCTCGACCGGCTGGCCGTCGAACGTGAAGCGCACCACGCGCTGGCGATCGATCCGCTCGCCTGGCTGGGGCGCGAGGCGGCTCACGCCGCGCCCTCGCCGCCGCTGTGATCGGGCAGCTCGGTCAGCAGCACGTCGTTGGTCGTGGTGTCGCGCTCGGCGATGAACCACGCGCGGCAGCCCGAGCGGTGAAACCACCATTCGCGCTGGACCCCGGCCCGGTTGCGGCGGAAGTAGTTGTACTCGCCGAGCTCCCTGAGGCTCGGTCGCTCGGTCGGCCGCGCGGAGATCTCCCCGCCGTAGCCGAAGTCGGTCACCTCGCGTGTCCCGCAGTTCGGGCAGGTGAGCAGGAAGGACACGGCGCCGGCAACGCTAAGCCCACGCCTGTGATCGTGTCCAATATCTTCTTAAGCTCGATTGAGTCGTCCGCCGAATCAGTTCATGGAACTTCGCCAGCTGCGCTATTTCATCGCTGTCGCCGAGGAGCTGCACTTCCGCCGCGCGGCCGAGCGCCTGCACATCACTCAGCCGCCCCTGAGCCAGCAGATCCGCGCGCTGGAGCAGGAGCTCGGGCTGGTCCTGTTGGTGCGAACGCGCCGGCGGGTCGAGCTGACCGCCGCCGGGGTCTCGTTCCTGCACGACGCCCGGACGATGCTGGCCGAGCTCGACGGCGCGGTCGCCGCCGCGCGGCGAATCGACGCCGGCCAGACCGGGCGCCTGCGCATCGCCTTTGTCGGCTCCGCCCTGCTCTCGATCGTTCCCGGCTCGGTCGAGCGCTTCCGGCGCTCGCGACCCGGCGTGGAGCTCGAGCTGCGCGAGCGACCCACCGCGGATCAGCTGCGCGCGGTGCGCGCGGGCCTCGCCGACGTCGGCCTGGTCCGCCCGCCGATCGAGCACGACGCAGCGCTGCACGTGCGCACCGTGTTGCGCGAGCGGACCGTGGCAGCATTACCCGCTGCGCATCCGCTGGCCGCGCTCAGCCGCGTGCCGATGCGCCGTCTGGCTGCCGAGCCGCTCGTCCTGTTCCCGCGCGAGCAGGCTCCGGGCTTTCACGACCTGCTGATCGACTCGCTGGCGATCGCCGGGAGCGCGCCGCGCGTAATCCAGTACGCCCCCGAGATGGTGACGATTATCGGCCTGGTCGCCGCCGGCACTGGGGTGTCGCTCGTCCCGGAGTCCGTGCAGCGGCTGGCACTCGACGGGGTGGCCTACCGTCCGGTGAGCCGTGCGCCGCGATCGGAGCTCGTCGCGATCACCCGCGCCGGTGAGGACTCGGCGCTCGTGCGTGCGTTCCTCTCCGAAACGAGCGCTCAGCCAGCGCCGGCCAGCAGGGACACGAAGCGTTCGACGGCGATGTTGCCTCCTGACAGCACGACGCCGACCCGCAGGCCATGAACGTCGAGCACACCGGAAAGGACGGCGGCCAGGGCGCTCGACCCGCTGGGCTCGACCACGAGCTTCTGTCGCTCGAACAGGTAGCCCATCGCCGCCAGCATCTGCTCGTCGGTCACGCCGACCACGTTCTCGGCGAGTTGCTTGACCACGGCAAAGGTGAGCTCGCCCGGTGACGGCAACTGTTGCCCGTCGGCGATGGTCCGCCTGACCTCGACTTGGGCTGGGCGGCCGGCGTCCAGCGACGCCCGCCACTGCCCGATCGCGGCCGGCTCGACGCCGATCACCCGCGGGGGTTCGGCCACCGCCGCCGCGGCGACCGCTCCGCCGGCGAGCTGTCCACCGCCACCGGCCGGGATGAGCACTAGGTCGAGCGGACCCGCCTGCTCCAGCAGCTCCCGGGTCGCGGTGCCGGCGCCGGCCATGATGCGCGGGTCGTTGTATGGGTGCACCGGTGTCAGCCCGTCGCGCGCCACCAACTCGGCGACCAGCGTCTCCCGGTCATCGCCGTATCGGTCGAACTCGATGACCCGCGCGCCGTATCCCTCCGTGGCTGCCCGCTTGGACGCCGGCGCATCCCGCGGCATGAAGATCGTCGCCTCAGCTCCCGCCAGCCGCGCGGCGATGGCGAGTGCCTGCGCGTGATTGCCCGAAGATGATGCGACCACCCCGCGGGCCAAATCCTCCGGCGCTAGCGACGCGACCGTGTTGTACGCGCCGCGGAACTTGAACGCACCGCCTCGCTGAAACGATTCCGCCTTCAGGTACACGGTTGCGCCGAGTCGCTCATCGAGCGCCCGGCTGGTGAACACCGGCGTGCGGTTCGCAACCCCAGCGATGCGGCCAGCGGCCGCGGCAACGTCGTCTGGATTGATCGGGAGCCGGTCCTCGTCCATCCGGCGCGTCTACAAACCGAGGGAGCGGGCGATGATCTCCCGCTGGATCTCGGAGGCGCCGCCGTAGATCGTGGTGACCAGCGTGGCCCGGACGTGGCGCTCCATGTCGTACTCGGTGGCGTAGCCATAGCCGCCCATCATCTGCATGCCGTCGAGCGCGGCGCGTTTCGCCAGCTCGGTCGCCTTGAGCTTGGCCATCGACGCCTCGCGCGGGAACATGCGGCCCGGGTGGGCGTCGACCCGAAACGCCACCCCGTAGACGAGCTCGCGGGTGGCCTCCAGCTCGCACGCAAGATCGGCCAGGCGATGCTTGATGGTCTGGAAGCTGCCGATCGGCCGCCCGAACTGCCGGCGCTCCTTGACGTACGCCAGCGCGTCGTCGAACGCGCGCTGCGCCATGCCCAGTGACTGCGCCGCGATGATCAGCCGCTCGTTGTTCAGGCCGGCCATCAGCTGCATCCAGGCCTGGTCGACCTCGCCGACCACCCGCTCGGCTCCGACCGCGCAGTCGGTGAAGTACATGTCGTTGACCTCGCGCCCGCCCATGGTCCCGATCCCGCGAATGTCGAGGCCCTCGATACCCCGAGGCACCGAGATCATCGTCATCCCGTGATGCTTGTCCTCCCCGCGGGTGGTCCGGCACACCACCAGGATCTGTTCGGCGACGTGCGCACCGGTGATCCACGTCTTCTGGCCGTTCACGACGTAGGCACCGTTGGCGCGCTCGGCGCGACAGGACAGGTTCCCGACGTCCGAACCGGCCTCCGGCTCGGACATCGCGATCGCCCCGGTGCGCCCGGCCACGATCCCGCCGAGGATCTCCTCCTTCAGCGCGTCTGACCCGAACAGCTCGACCGGGCGCGCGGCCATCATCGTCACCGGGAAGAAGCCCATCGGGATCAGGCCACGGGCGAACTCCTCGCAGAGCAGGCACAACTCGACCGCGCCCCCGCCTGATCCGCCGTACTCCTCGGGGATCGCCACGCCCAGCCAGCCGAGCGAGGCGATCTTCGCGTACACGTCGGGGTTGTGAGGCTCGGTGCCTCCCTCGGTCAGGGCGTCGCGCTGCTCGCGCGTGCCGCACTCGCGCCGGGCGAAGTCGCGGATCGCCTCGACGAACGCGCGTTGCTCTTCGGACAGGTTGTGAGTTGCCATCTTCCCCCGAGACTACATTTCCAACGAGAGCTGGGCATGGTGTTCCCCGCCGAACAGGAGATCGAGGGGCTGATCCTCGGACCGGATTCGGTGGCCTGGCGGGTCACCAGTGACGTGCGCCTGAACCTCGGCGTGCTCTACCCGCTGGTCCTGCAGGTCGCGCACCCCACGGTGGACGCGGGGGTCAGCGAGCACTCGGACTTCGAGCACCGGCCGTGGGACCGGCTGATGCGCACGATGGACTACGTGAGCCTGCTCGTGTACGGCGGTCACGACGCGGTGGCCGCCGGCCGCCGCCTGCGCCACCTCCACCGGCGCTTCAAGGGAACCACGGCCGATGGCACGCGCTACTCCGCGCTGGAGCCCGAGGCCTACGCCTGGGTGCACGCCACGCTGATCGCCACCTACGTCCACGCGAACGCACGTTTCGGCCACGCGATGAGGAGCGCCGAGACGCACCGCTTCTACGTCGAGTACCGCGGTCTGGGCCGGCTGATCGGGGTGCGCGAGCGCGACCTGCCACCCACCTGGCCGGAGTTCTGCCGCTACTTCCGCCGCACCGCCCGCACACGTCTCGCGCGCACGCCGTCGGTGGAGCGCGTCCTCCACACCGTGCACCGCGTGGGTGCGCCCCCCACACCGATCACCGGAGCGCTCTGGCCGGCGATCCGGATTCCCGCCCGGCGAATCCTGTGGCTGGCCGGGATCGGGCTGCTCGACCCGATCGTCCGCCGGAACCTGGGGATCGGCTGGAGCTGGTTGGACGAGGCGCAGTTCCGCACACTGTCGATGGTGACGCGGCGGCTCGATCCGCTGATGCCGGCCGACCTCAAGGTCAGCGGCCCCGGCCATCTGAGCTGGCGCGAGCGCGAGATCGCGGACGGTCCGCTGGGCCAAGCGGCCTGACCGGACCCCGCCACACACGTCCCGCGGGCCATGGAGACGAGTCCGAATCCACCGCTAGATTCCGGAAGGTGCAGATCCGAGACGCGTGCGCCGAGCGGGACGCTGCGGCCTGCGCGGCGATCTACGCGCCCTACGTCCGCGACACGGTGATCTCGTTCGAGGACCGTCCGCCGTCGGCCGGCGAGCTGGCGCAGCGGATCGAGACGATCACGCAAACCCACCCCTGGCTGGTGGCAGCGGACGAAGCCGCGCTGATCGGCTTTGCCTACGCGACGCGCCACCGCGAGCGCGCGTCCTACCGCTGGGCGACCGACGTCGCGGTCTACGTGACGCCGGGACGCCAACGCGCCGGCGTCGGCCGCGCGCTCTACCGGGCGCTGTTCGACAGGCTCGCGCGGCAGGGCTTCCGCATGGCCTGCGCCGGAATCACGCTGCCCAACGAAGCCAGCGTCGGCCTGCACGAGGCGCTCGGATTTCAGCCGGTCGGTGTGTACCGGAAGATCGGCTGGAAGCTGGGCGCCTGGCACGACGTGGGCTGGTGGCAGCTCGCGCTCCCGGGCGCAGGCATCTCAGGCGAGGACCCGCCGCGCGAGCCGCAACCGGCCGGCTGACCACTCAGCTCTCGTCGAGCAACACGGCGAGGGTCGGACAGGCGTCGACTGCCCGCCGGGCCAGACCGACCAGGTCGGGCGGCACCTCGGGCTCGTCGAGGATCGGATAGCCCCAATCGTCCAGGCGGATCAGCTCGGGCAATAGCTCTGCGCACAGGCCGTGCGCCTCGCAGGCGATCGGGTTGATGCGCAGGATGGCGCTCACCGGACGAGACCTCGCCGCGCACCGGCCAGCGGGCCCGCGACCCGCGAGCCGGGCGGCTCCACGGCCGAGCCGCCGAGCGGGAGCCCGGCCGGCCGGGCGGTGCAGCGACCACGCCGATGGGTCTCGATGTCGGACGCGAACACGCGCAGCGTGCTCTCGACGAAGCGCACCGCACCGTCCGGGTGATGGCAGGCGCCGCGCCCGCGGATCTCGCCCGCCCAGCGCAGCACACGCTCACGCTCCCGCGGTCCGGCCACCCCGCCGGCGAGCGCCCCGACCGAGTCGGCGATCGAGCGCAGCCCGTACACGCAGGGCCCGCACTGACCGGCTGACTGCTCGGCCAGATAGGAGATCACGCGCGCGCTTTCGTGCAGGCCGCAGGCGCTCTCGCCGAGCGCGATCAGCACTCCGGAGCCGAGCGAGCAGCCGACCGAGCGCAGGTCCTCGCGCGCCAGGCGCAGCGCCACCGCGGCCGAGGCATCGACCCACGTGCCGAAGTAACCCCCGACCAGCAGGGCCTGGAGCGGCTCGGTCCGACCGCCGGCGGCGTCCAGCAGATCGGCCATCGGCGTGCCGAAGGCCAGCTCGTACACGCCCGGCGCGCGCACGGCGCCGGTGATCGTGACCAGGGCGGAGCCGGGATCGGCGACCGTCCCGAGCTCGCGATACCAGCGCGAGCCGAAGCGGGCGACCAGCGCGAGCTGGGCCAGCGTCTCGGGGTTCTGGATCAGCGTGGGCCGCCCCCGATAGCCGCGTTCGAACGGCCGGGGCGGGATGAAGGTCGGCTTCGGCGTGCTGTCGTTCAGGTAGTGGACGACAGCGCTCTCCTCGCCGGTGACGTAGCCATCGGGGCCGGTGAGAACCGACATCCGAAACCGCTCGGATTCACGCTCCATGATCGCGTCATCCACGGCGCGCACGGCGTCGGTCGCGTTCTGGCCGACCTTGACGATCACCTCTGAGGATCCGACCGCGCGCGCGGCCAGGAGCGCACCGTCGAGCACGAGATGGGGCAACCGGGCCAGCAGCAGCCGGTCCTTGGCGCTGGCCGGCTCTGTCTCCGAGCCATTCACGACGACCGCGCCGACTCGCTTGCGATCGGCCACGGTCTGGAGCTTGCGCGCGGTCGGAAAGTCGGCGCCGCCGCGGCCGCGCAGGCCGCTGCGCTCCACCTCCTCGATCAGCTGGTGGGGCGCGATCGAAGGCACCGGTCCGTGAATTCGGTGGTGCGCGGCGAGGGACATGGGGCGTCCGCCCGGCTTGAGGCCGGCCAGCAGGCGGGGCAGGCCGTGGTGCCCTCCGTTTGCCGTGCTCATGCTCAGGCCGGCGCGCCCGACAGCGTGCCGGTCACCGTGTTGTTGTTGGTGTCGATCTGAAGCTGGGCGTGGATGTTGAGCGTGGTGCCGTCCCCCTCGGCCACCCGGGCGTCGAACTCCTCGCCGCGGAGCGAGACGATGCGGCCCTGGAGCACCGCGGGCTGACCGGCCACGGCCAGATCGATCTGGCTGCCGGTCATCGACAGGCCACCACCGCCGTCGATCGGCACGCCGCCGAGCCGGACGCGGAGCTGGCCGTGCACCTGACCGCTGACGTTCATCGTGAGGTCGACGATAGCCCCGCCGGGCGCCTGCGTCTGGGTCACGTTCCCGACCAGGTTCGAGCTGAACGAATTGCCCAGCACGGTTGACGACGACGAGCCAGTCGACCGCAACGACCCAGACGACCCGGAAGCGCCCGATGACCCGACGGGCGGGACGGCGGCCGTGTGTCCGAGCAGCGACTGCGGCGTGCCGGCACGCGCGGCCCAGCCCGTCCGAAGCGGGCCGGCCAGCGTGAAGATGGCCAACCCGATCGGCGTGACCACGGCCAGCGCGGTGGCCGGTCCGCGCAGCCCGGCGTACTCGCCCGACACGCGGGCGATCCGTGTCCACACGGCGAGCAGCACGGCGACGATGCAGGCCGCGGTCAGGGCCAGCATCCACCACTGCTTGACGTCACTGCCCGTGCCGAGTCCGTGCAGGACCGCGACCGGCCAGCTGGCGTAGGCGAGCCAGTGGACCGCGCGCCAGGCCGAGTATCCGAGCCGGCGTCGCACCAGGCTGGTGATCGCGATCGCCAACAGCAGATCGAACGACAGCGTGCCCAGCCCGAGCCACAGTGGGCGGTAGCCGGAGACGAACGGGAAGATGCCGTCGAGCAGGGTGATCGGGGCGAACCCGTCGAGCACGCTCGTGACGATGTGGATGATGAGCACGACGATCACGAGCAGGGACACGTCGCGGTGCACCGCGTCGATCGCGAAGCGGGGCCAGCGGGGGGCGGTGAAGCGGACCGAGCCGAGGATCCCGAGCACCACGGCCGCGGTGAGCAGGACCAGCGAGACGGCGCCGGTGCCCCTGGCGAGATACCAGTAGGCGCTCGGGCTGAGCGTGGAGGCGAGGACAGGCGTCATGTGGCGGCTCGGCGTAGCGTCCCGCGGTCAACCGCGGCGGGCAGGTCGTCCCCCGCCGACGGCCACCCGGCCACATGGCAGGCCGTTCCGTCGGCCCCCACCAGCCGGCCCGGCAATCTCAGCTCGGTGAGCCACGCCACGGCTGGCTCACCCCGCACGATCGCGGCCGTGCTGGCGATGTTGGCATCGAGACACGAGGCCGCGCACACGCTGACCGTCCGCCACACGCTCTGCACCGAACCGCCGGAGGACGGATCGATCAGATGATGCGCGTCACCGGACTCGGTGCGCCAGCGCCGCACGGCCACGCTCGAGGTGGCAAGACCGCCGGTCTGCAGCGAGATCCACTGTCCAGGTGCGCCGACTCCGGCGCGGTGGTCGTCGGTCACGCGCACCCGCCAGCCTCCCTCCGGGGCGGGACCGACGATGGCCAGATCGCCACCGAACGACACCAGCACGCCGCACCCGGCGGCGTCGTGCGCCGCAGCCGCCGCGCGGTCGGCGGCCAGGGCCTTGGCCGTAGCGCCCAGGTCGAGGCTCACGCCGGCCGCGAGCTTGATCGTGCCGGCCGCGCGATCGACCTGGACCATCCGCCAACCGGGTACGGCGGCCAGGGGTCCCACCGGCGCAGGCCCGACATGTTGGAGCTCCTCGAACGTGCGGTCATAGCCGAGCGCGATCAGCGCCTCGCCGACCGTCGGGTCGACATCCCCCGCGGTCAGCCGCGCCGCGCGCAACGCCTTGCTCGTCGCCTCGAGCAGCACCGGCCCGACGCGTACGGCCAAGCCGGCCGAGGCGTTCAGGATCGACAGCTCGGAGTCCGGGCGAAACCGCGAGCACGCCCGGTCGAACTCGTCGACCACCTGGGACACAGCGTCTGCTGCGACGTCGAGGCGGCCCGAGTCGCTCACCGCGACGATCGCCACGGTGCCGAACGCCTCCAGGCGAATCAGGGCCGAAGGATCTGTGGACATGGCCGGCGAGCCGGTGCCGTAGGCTACTACGAGCCTCCGGAGACCACGCCTCCGGCCGGCGGCTGCGCTGGTGCCGCGGGCACGGATGGCTGCGGCTGGGACTGCTGCGGCTGCGGCTGCGAGGGTGCGCTCTGCTGCGGCTGGGGAGCGCTCTGGGTCTGGGTCTGGGTCTGCGACTGCGACTGGTTGTCCGGAGACGGCGCGTTGTTCGGCGCCTGCAGGCCGAGATCACCGGCGCTGGCCGGTGGCGGCATCTTTGGGATCGCCGAGCTGGGGCTGGAGCGCGCCGAACCGGCGCTCGCGGTGGCGGCGCTGGCCGACTCGGTGGCGGCGTGGCTCTTGCCCAGCGAACGCCCCGGGGCGACGGCCGCCACCAGGCCGGCGAACCCGGCGGTCAGCAGAGCGGCGCCGGCGATCACCCAGCGTCGCGTCCGCGTCACGCGGTCCAGCGCGGCGTCGCGGAGCATGGCTGCCCGCGACCGGTCGCTTCGATAGTCGTTGCCCATATCCGGGTGCACTATCTCGATAGAAAATCAGCTCTCAGTAAGACCAAAATGAGAATTCCCTAGTCGGCTCGGCAAGGAATCTTGCGTCCCGGGGGCGCTTGCGGGCAACT
>JAFAYP010000401.1 GCA_019240305.1 Solirubrobacterales bacterium | reverse complement strand
CCGATTCCTGGATGCCGTCGAGGAGGCGATCGACGCCAACGCCGAGGATCCCCTCGCCGCCCTCACCGCCGCGCTGGAGCGCTTCTTGACGATCGCCCAGGATGACCCGTTCGTGCGCCTGCTGCTCGGCGACGACGGCACCGGGGGGCTGCTCCCGCTCGTCAGCACCCAGAGCCTCCCGCTCCTCGATTGGGCGGGAGAGCGGCTGGTGAGCGCGATCGGCACCCACTGGGCGGGCGTCCCGGAGGCCGAGTTGGCGACGCTGGCCGACACGCTAGTGCGCCTGGCGATCAGCCACGTGGCGGCGCCCCGCGAGGCGCCCGACCGGACCGCGACCTCGCTCACGCGCCTGCTGGCCCCGTCGATCGAGGGGATGCTCGCGACGGCCGGCTGAAGGTGAGCGGGTACGGCGGGCTGAGGGTGAGCGGGGACGGCCGGCTGAGGATGAGCGGCTGCCGCGCGGGCGAGCGCCCGGCCCGGCTTCCCGCAGGCACGAACGAGTTATTCTCTGGGGGCCGGAGCCAGCCGCTTGACCGCTGAGTGAGACGAGTAAGGGGCCCCCAGATTGAAGCCACCCCGCCCTAGCTCGCGGCGTTCGACCGGCGGCCGGTCCGGGGGGTTCTACCGGCCCAACGGGAGCGGCCCGCCGCGCTACGTGCCGATCCAGCACCTGGAGCTCGCCGGCATCCGTCGGTCGGTTCTGGTGGCGCTCGGGGTGGCGATCCTGATCCCGGTCGCGGTCGTGGTCTATGTCCTCACCAACGTTGGCGGCTCGAGCGCCAAGCGGGCGGCGATGAGCGCGCAGGCCGGCACGATGCCCGTGCATACGAAGGCCAAGCCGGTCAGCTTCCGAGATTCCGCGCTGTTCCAGGCTGTGGCCGGGGTGAACGACAGCCCCACGCCGTCCAAGGGCTACCTGCCGCCGTCGACCTGCAAGGCCATGAGCTCGACGATGGTGCTCTGCACCCATCCCCACTACGCGGTCTACGGAGTCGCCCTGCGGACCTATCCCTCAGCGACCGCCCTGTATGCCGCGTACGAGGCCCGCGTGGCCGCGCTCAGCGGCGCGCCGTTCAAGGCCAACTACGGCAACTGCACGGAGACCGACATCAACGGCGAGATCGGCTGGAACCACAGCTTCCGCCACCCCAGCTACTACCCGGTCAGCATGTTCACCTCGGGCAAGATCCGCGACGTTCAGGCCGCCGGACGGGTGTTCTGCACGTTCGAGAACGACCTGCTCGACATCGTCTGGACGCAGGACGACGGCCGGCTCATGGGGGAGGTGACCGGCGCGCCCCATCTCGACACCTACCTGTGGTGGAAGTGGGTTCACCACTCGATCGTGCTGCCCGGCTTCGCCAACCCGATGCAGGAAATGCCGGGAATGGCGAGCACGACCAGCACGCACACCTCGACCACGATGTCGGGCTCGGGCGGCATGTCGTCCTCGACCACGATGTCGGGCAGTCAGAGCAAGAAGAGCTCCAAGAGCACGTCCGGCATGAGCAAGTAGCCAGCCTGATCGGCTAGGCCGACGAGGAGACCTCGTCGGCCGACAGCGGTGCGCACACGAGCGCCCGATGATGGATGTCCGCCAGCTTCCGGCGCAGCAGCACGAACGCCGGCGCGCCGAGGAGGGCCGGGATGGCCAGCTGGAAGAGGCGGTAGGCGAGCACCGCGGCGGCGGCCGACGTGACGTTCACGTTGAACAGGGCGTAGACGCCGATCAGCGCGCCCTCGGTCCCGCCGATGCCGCCCGGCAGCGGGATCAGGTTGCCGAGCTGGCCGACCAGGTAGCCGAGCACGAGCGGACCGAACGGGGGCACCGGTCCGAACGCCGCAAAGCCGAAGCCGAGCGCGGCGATGTCGAACGCCATGTAGGCGAACGAGCCCACGACCACCCCGAGGCTGTGCGCGCGCAGGAGATCCTTGGCCAGCTCGACTCCATCCGCGGCGGCGGCCAGCCCATCGCGCAGGGCGTGCCGGACGCCCGCGCTCCAGGTGGCGCGCTTCGGTCCCGCCAGCGGTTCGCCGAACCGGTGCAGCAGCCTTGGGCTGAACCAGGCGAGCACGAGGACGAGCCCCGCGATCACGGCGGGTACCAGGGTCAGCACGGCCGACCCGTGGCCTGGGAGGACACCCAGGAACATGGCGAGACCCACGAGCACGACGCCGGCGAAGTTCGCCATGCTCGTGACCAGAAAGAAAGCGACCGTGCGCTGCGCGATGTGCAAAGTGCTCATGCCCGCCTGGCGCAGCGCCCACACCCCGAGCGCGAGCCCGCCGGCACCGCCGCTCGGCAGCAACGAATTGGCGGCCTGCTCGGCCATCGAGATGTCGTAGGTGAGACCCCAGCCCATCTGCGGGCAGAAGGTCGAGCGGAACACGAGCATGTAGCCGGCGCACGACCCGACCTCGGCGAGTGCGATCGCCACCAGCCAGACCGGGCTGGCGCCGGCAATCCGGTCGCGGACTTCATTCAGGCCCGGGAGCGAGGTGATCGCGATCGCGACCAGAGCGATCACCCCAGCGATCTGGAGCACCCGCTTGACGAGGTGCCGGGGGGATAGCTCCGCCGGCATGTCGGCGTGGCCGGGCCCGGTTGTCGGGCGCTCCGGGCGGTCCTGTTGCGTAACCACTAGAGATCAGGTTACGACGCCGCCGGGGCGCCAATTCCTTCCAGCAGGTACGTCGCGGTGGCCGCGTTGGCCGGATAGAAGGCCTCGATCATGAGCTCGTCGAGGGTGATGTCGACGGGGCTGCCGAAGGTCGAGATCGTGCTGAAGAAGGCCAGCTCGCGCTCGGCGACGCGCAAGCGCAACGGGACCACGATGTCGCCGGCCGAGCCCTCGTCGCGCGACGGCTCCAGGCACACCCCGGGGTAGCCGGCGAGCTCGTCGTGGAGCCGCCCCAACTCGGGGTCGGCGGTTATGGCGGCCTCGCGGCGCAGCCCGTGCAGCAGATGGGCGCTCCACTCGCCGAGGTTCAGTGTGCGCGGTGCCATCCCGTCCGGATGCAACGCAACCCTCAGCGCGTTGGCCGGCGGCGCGAGCAGTTCGGGTGCCACGCCCTCGACCAGGGGGCCGAGCGCGTCGTTTGCCGACACCAGGTTGTGGTGGCGATCGATGACCAGTGCTGGGTAAGGCTCGTGGGCCCGCAGGAAGCGGTCGAGGGCCTGGTGTACCGGCGCCATTTCCGGCTCCTGTAGTGAGCGCTCGGAGTAGAACGGGGCGTAGCCGGCGGCCAGCAGCAGGCGATTGCGCTCGCGCAGCGGGATGTCCAGGTGCTCGGCCAGGCGCATCACCATCTCCCGGCTCGGTCGCGCCCGCCCGGTCTCCAGGAAGCTGACGTG
>JAFAYP010000334.1 GCA_019240305.1 Solirubrobacterales bacterium | reverse complement strand
GTCGCCGTGCTCGCCGCTCGGCTTGCTCCCGCGGGCCAGCTCCACGACATCGCCCACCAGCGCGGTCAGCTCGTCGAGCTCCTCGATCACGTCCGCGCGAAGCGCCGCGCGGTCCTCGGGGCTGAGCAGTGCCTCGTCGCGCATCAGCTGGAGGTTCGCGCGGATCGTGGCGATCGGTGTGCGGAGCTCATGTGAGGCGTCGGCGACCAGGTTGCGCTGAGCCTCGACCGATCGCTCGAGCGCGTCGAGCGTGCGATTGAACGTCCCGGCCAGGCGGGCCAGCTCGTCTGAGCCCATCACGTCGAGGCGCTCGTGCTCGATCCGCTCGGGATTGGCCGCGATCTTCTCGGTCTGCCGGGTGAAGCGGGTGATCGGCGCCAGCGCGGTCCGGGCCACCAGGAAGCCGAGCAGCGCGGCGAGCAGGATGCCTGCACCCCCGATCACCAGCAGCAGGACGAGCTGATTGCGCAGCGCGTTATCGACGGTGGTCAGCGGCAGCGCCACCGCCAGCGCACCCCGGTAGCCGATGCCGATCACCAGCACGCGAATGTGCACGCCCTTGACGCGCATGTCGGTGTAGAAGCTGCCGCTGCCCGTCCTGGCCAGGGCCTCGATGGCCGGCGTCGAGGGGATCTCGTAGGTCTGAGCCGGCGGCACGTAGGTCGTGCCGTCGCGCTTGAACAGCGTGAACGTGCCGGAGGCTCCACCGAACGCCTGGGGAGGCAGATTCTCAAAGCCGAGTCCCTCGTCCGGGTCCTGCCCCCGTTGAACGCTCCGGTCCCCGTCGCCCTGGGGAAGCGGCGAGGGCCGACCGTCGGGGCCGACCCCGATTCTCGCCAGCGGAGTCCGGCTGAGAGTCGTCAGCGACTGGTCGAGCTGCCCCTGCAGCTCGGACCGGGTGCCCTCGTAGGCGGCCACCGCGACGGCGATCACCGCGATCGCCACCGCCACTCCGGCCACCAGCACCATCCGGGTGCGCAGGCTCATTCCTGCGCCTCCCGCAGCGAATAGCCCACCCCGCGCACGGTGTGGATCTGCGCCTGCGCGCCGGCTTCCTCGAGCTTGCGTCGCAGGTAGCCGACGTAGACCCGCAGCGCGTTGGAGGTCGGGCCGAAGTCGTATCCCCACACCCGGTCGTAGATCAGCGTGTGCGGCAGCACCCGGCGCGGGTTGAGCATCAGCAGCTCGAGCAGCTGGTACTCAGTCCGAGTGAGCTCGATGAACGTCTCGGCGACCATCACCCCGTGGCGCGCCGAGTCGAGGGTCAAATCGCCGAACTTGAGCGCGCCGTCGACGGTGGCCTCGCCGCCGGCGCGACGCAGGAGCGCCCGCAGCCGGGCCTTGAGCTCGTCAATGTCGAACGGCTTGACCAGATAGTCGTCCGCACCGGCGTCGAGGCCGTCGATTCGGTCCGACACCGTGTCGCGGGCGGTCAGCATCAGCACCGGAACGCGGTTGCCCTCCCGCCGCAGCAGCCGGCACACCTCCAGGCCGTCGATGTCGGGAAGCCCCACGTCGAGCACGACGGCGTCGGGCAGGCTGCTCGATACCTCAGACAGCGCCCCGGCGCCGCTCTCGGTGAGCCGCACCTCGTAGCCGGCCAGCGACAGCGCACGGCGCAGAACGTCGCGCAGGGCACGGTCGTCGTCGACTACGAGCAATCTCATGTACGTAGATTGTGCCCGTTGCGGCGAGTGGTGCGAACGGCTCCTACTTACCTCTTACGCCGTCGAGCTCGCGCAGAACCGCGCCAAGGATGCCGTTCACGAACCCGGGAGCGTCCGCGCCGCAGAACCGCTTGGCCGTCTCCACCGCCTCGTCGATCGCCCCCTCGGGCGGGATGGCCTGCTCGCCGGGCAGCTCGCCCGCGTGCAGCAGCTCGGCCACCCCGACCCGCAGGATCGAGCGCTCGAGCGGCGCGATCCGCTCGAGCGACCAGCCGCTGGCGTGCTGACGAATCAGCTCGTCGAGCTCGCCCTGGTGATCTCGCACGAGCTCTGCCAGGGCACGGGTGAAGCCCGGGGTGTCCCGGGGAAAGGTCTC
The DNA here is from genome assembly GCA_019240305.1 of Solirubrobacterales bacterium. Lineage (GTDB taxonomy): Bacteria > Actinomycetota > Thermoleophilia > Solirubrobacterales > Solirubrobacteraceae > Palsa-465. The sequence continues at coordinate 4,325 of JAFAYP010000334.1, read as the reverse complement.
CTCGAGCGGCCGACCGAGCAGATCGCTCTGATACAGCGCCCAGATCGCAGCGCGGCGCTGCTCGGTCCTTCGCACGGCGACGAGTGTAGTCGGGGCCGCGATCGACGCTCCCAGGCGCTTACGCGACCCAGGCCCAGATCGCCCACAGCGCGCTGAATCCGGCCAGCAGCGCCGCAGATGACGCGATCACCCGGCCGTAGAGGCGTGGTCGCTCGCCAAGCCAGGCCCCCCACCCCATGAACACCGGGAAGATCACCAATAGGTAGCGCGGGAACGACTCGAGTGGCTCGAGGACGACGGGATAGCTGAGCGCCTGGACCAGCAGCGCGACCGCGTAGACGGTGTAGGCGAGCGGGATCCGCCGCCTGGACAGGACCAGGCCGGCGGCGGCGAATCCCACCAGCGCCAGGTCGATCAGGTTGTGGGTCTGCCAGCTGACCGGCGCGGCGGCGCCGACGGCGACCGTGTGGCCGCTCAGGCCAAGGCGCAGGTCGGTGGGTGCGTCGGCCAGGGCCTTGAGAAGGCCACCGAACGGCCCGGCGAAGTGGCGGCCCCAGACGGCCTCGGCCTGGAAGGCCGCCAGCGGAGCGTGGTGCGCCAGCCCCAGATACCCCATGTAGGCGAGCAGCCCGGCCGGAACCAGCGCGAGCCAGGCCACCGAGCGGCCGATGCGGTAGCGCGGAACCCAGCCGCGTCGGCGCCCGGCCAGCACGGCGAGCTCGCCGCCGCTCCGCGGGCCGTACAGGTACAGCCACATCAGCGGCACGACGAGCAGGACCCCACCCGAGCGGGTCGCCGCGGCCAGGGCGCCCAGCACTCCAGCCCACGCCCAGCGCTCGAGGCGCGCCGCGTAGATCGCGCCCACCGAGAGCATCAGGAACAGGGCCTCGGTGTACACGGCGGACAGGAACAGCGAGGCTGGGAAGAATGCGACCAGCATCACGGTGGCGCGGGCCTGGGCGGGGGCGAGATCCAGACGCACGAGCCGGTGCAGGAGGTACAGGCCGGTGGTCATGGCCAGAAACGAAATCAGGGTGCCAGCGATCAGCTCCGAGCCGAGGACCAGCGCGCCGCCGCGGATGAGCAGCGGGTACAGCGGGAAGAACGCGCTCGAGGCCGGAGTCGGGTAGCCGGCGTGAGCGATCGTCAGGTACCACACCGAATCCCACCGAGCCGCCGGCGCGGACAGGAAGTTGGCCGCGGCGCTGCCGAACGGCGCGGTGAGATGGTGCACATCCATCGACGTGGACACCGAGGTCTTCTGACCGAACAGGGCCAGCGCGAGGAGCCCGGCGCCCCACACGATCGCCCGTGATCCGAGCATCGCTCGCAGCGCCAGGTGGGTCGCGGCGTCGGCCTCGGGCGAGCATGCAGCGGCGCGCCGCGCGCGCCATGCCGCGGGCAGCGAGGGCAGGACAGCGGTTCGCGTGCTCACTGGAGATCCGTATCGACACCCGGGCCCGGCCATGTGAGTCCGGCCAGGCGGGCGGCGGACGGGCCACACGCCGCGCGGCCGGGTCAGTGGCTGACCGTCAGCTCCTTGGAGAGGCCAGTGAGGATCTCGCGCCCTCGCCCGGTGAGAACCACGAGGTCCTCGATCCGCACGCCCAGCTCGCCCGGCAGGTACACGCCCGGCTCGACGGTGACCACGTTGCCAGGCTCGAGCACGGCATCGGAGCGCTGGGCCAGGCGCGGCGCCTCGTGGACCTCGAGGCCGACGCCGTGACCGAGACCGTGGCCGAAGCGCTCGCCGTACCCGGCCGCCTCGATCAGCCCCCGCGCCACCTTGTCCACCTCGCGCCCGCTCGCCCCGGGTGCCACCGCATCGAGGCCGGCGAGCTGGGCGTCGAGCACCAGCTGATAGATCTCGCGCGCGTGGTCGCTGGCCGCGCCGGCGGCGATCGTGCGCGTGCAGTCCGAGCAGTAGCCGTCGAGCCGAGCGCCCCAGTCGATCACGACCAGATCGCCGCGGCGTACCTCGACCTCACGCGGCGAGGCGTGCGGCAGCGCGCCATGCCCGCCACCGGCCACGATCGGAGGGAAGCTCGTCTGCTCGGCCCCGCGGCGGCGCATGTCGAATTCGAGCTGAAGGGCCAGCTCGCTCTCGGTTTTCCCCACGAGCCCGCGGGCGATCAGCGCCTCGAGCGCCGCGTCGGCCAGCTTCGTGGCCTCCCGAATCGCGGCCACCTCCCCGGGTTCCTTGACCGCGCGCAGCCGCTCGATGAGCCCGTGCACCCCGATCAGCTCGACCCGCTCGGGCAGCAGACCGCGCAGCCGACCGTACTCACGCACGCTGACGTGGGCCTCTTCGAAGCCGAGCCGGAGCTCTCCGGCCGGGAGCGCTCCCTTGACCGCCTCGAGCAGGTCTACCGAGGCGCGCCGGCGCTCGAACGAGGCGTCGACCTCCTCGGCGGCCTGCTCGACGTAGCGGAAGTCGGTGATGAACGCCCGGGCGCTCGGCGCGATCAGCGCGAGCCCGTTGCTGCCGGTGTACCCGGTCAGGTAGCGCAGGTTGACCAGATCGGTGACGAGCAGGGCGTCCACACCGGCGCCGGCCAGACGTTCGGTGAGCCGGTCCGCCCGAGCGCTCACTCGTGCACCGTCCGGCTCACTCGCCGATCTTCGCGCGCAGCTGCTCGAGCGCGTCGCGGTAGCCGTCGGGGCCCTTGCCCGCCACGCGGGCGATGCACAGGTCGGTGATCACCGAGCGCCTGCGCCATTCCTCGCGGGCGTCGATGTTGGACAGGTGCACCTCGACGGCCGGCAGACCGGTCAGCTCGAGCGCATCACGGATCGCGTAGGAGTAGTGCGTCCACGCCCCGGGGTTCAGCACGATCCCATCGGCCAGGCCCTCGAGCCGGTGAAGGTGCTCCACGAACTTCCCCTCGTGGTTGGTCTGGAAGAAGCGCACCTCGAGCCCGAGCTCACGCGCGGCGCTGCTGATCTGCCGCTCGAGCTCCTCGAGCGTGAGGCTCCCGTAGTGGGCCGGGTCGCGCCGCCCGAGCTGGTCGAGGTTGACGCCGTGCATGACCTCTATCCGGTTGCGCATGCCGTTCACGGTCGGGTCAACTCTTGCACGGCGGCGCGCAGATCGGCGGGCTCGACGCTTGACCCGGCGCTCGGTCGTCCCGGCCCAGCGCACAGCACGAACGGCACGGGCCCGGCCGAGATGCGCTTCTTGTCGCGCCCCGTGGCGTAGATCACGGCGTCCACGTCGGTCCCCTCGAGGGCCACCGGCAGCCCGGCGGCCACCAGCATCTCCCGCACCTGGGCGCGCAGCTCGTCCGCCCCCGAGAGCCGCAGCTCCGCCAGCAGCCCCAGGCCGACCGCCTCGCCGTGGCGATAGCGCGCATACCCGGTGGCGGTCTCGATCGCGTGCGCCACCGTGTGGCCGAGGTTCAGGGTCTGGCGCAGGCCGAGGTCGCGCTCGTCCTGGGAGACGATCCGTACCTTGACGTGGGCACAGGCGGCGATCACCGCCGGGTCGGTCGGCGGCGCCCCGGCCCGCAGCCGATCCCACAGCGCCCCGCCGGCGATCAGCCCGGTCTTGACCACCTCGGCGTACCCGGCGGCGACCTCGGCCGCTGGCAGCGTGTGCAGGGTCACGGGATCGGCGATCACGGCGCTCGGCTGATGAAAGGCGCCGACGTAGTTCTTGGCCTCCGGAAGGTCAACCCCGGTCTTGCCGCCGATCGCCGAGTCGACCTGGGCCACCAGCGTGGTCGGCACCTGCACGATCCGCATCCCGCGCTGGTAGGTGGCCGCACAGAACCCGGCCAGGTCGCCCACCACTCCGCCGCCCAGGCCGACCACGACGTCCGCGCGGGTGGCGCCGTGACGGACCATCTCGGTCCACACGATCTCGGCGTGGGCGATCGTCTTCGACTGCTCCCCCGGCATGATCCGCACCTCACCGAGATACGGCTCCAGCCGCTCTCCGTAGAGCCGCCCGGCGTGATAGTCGGTGACCAGCACCCGCCGTCCGCCGACCGTCGAGGGCCAGAACGAGTGCTCGGTCACGAGCCCCGAGCCGATGTAGACGGGATAGTCCGAGGACGCGCTGGTCGCCCATAGCATCTGAGTGTCCCCGCGGGGCAGGCCGGCCAGGGCATCGACCACTTCGCGCATCTGCCTCGACCGCGTGGCGGGGACGATCACGTCGGCGAGCGACTCGTAGATTGGGTGCCGTTCCTCGTGCAGCTCGGTGAAGCGGCGCATGTCGGTAGCCAGCGGCCGGCCGCCGTTGCCCTCGATCCGGGCCCACGCCTCGTCCCACGCCGTCTCCAGCCAGATCACCCGGCAGCCGGCGAGGGCTTCGCGGACCC
>JAFAYP010000080.1 GCA_019240305.1 Solirubrobacterales bacterium | reverse complement strand
GATCTTCCACGCCGAGCGGATCTGACTCCTCCTGAACCAGCGGCAGGATGTCGTCGATCCAGGCCTTGACGTTGGCCTGGCCCATCCGCAGCTGGATCTGCTTGTCGAACAGGTCCATCATCGGCATGGGATCGACCATTCCGCCGTACACCCCGCTCAGCGAGATCGTGCCGCCGCGGCGGACGGTGTCGATCGTCGCATGCAGCACGCTGAGACGGTCGATGCCCGCCTTCTCGATCATCTTCTCCGCCACTGCATCGGGCAACATGCCGGCCAGCGTCTGGGCCAGCTTGCCGAACGGGGCACCGTGCGCCTCCATCCCGACTGCATCGATCACCGCGTCCGGTCCACGGCCGTCGGTCATCGAGCGCAGCGCCTCCGCGATGTCGTCGTGCTCGCGCAGGTCGACTGCGTTCACGCCGTGGCGGCGCGCCATCTCGAGCCGCTCGGGCACGAGGTCGATGCCGAACACCTCGCGCGCCCCGCGGTGCAGCGCAATCCGGCAGCACATCTGGCCGATCGGCCCGAGGCCGAACACGGCCGCCGTGCCGTCCGCCGGGATCGCGGCGTACTCGACCGCCTGCCAGGACGTGGGTAGCACGTCCGAGAGGTAGACGAAGCGCTCGTCCGGTGGGCCCTCCGGGACCTTGATCGGGCCGAAGTGAGCCTGCGGCACGCGCAGGAACTCGGCCTGGCCTCCGGGCACCTGGCCGTAGAGCTTGGTGTAGCCGAACAGCGAGGCGCCCTTGCCATGCTCGCGCACCTGGGTGGTCTCACACTGCGAGTACAGCCCCTGATCGCACATGAAGCAGTGCCCGCAGGACACGTTGAAGGGGATCACCACGCGGTCGCCCGGCGCGATATGGCTGACCTCCGATCCGACGGCTTCGACGATTCCCATCGGCTCGTGGCCGAGGATGTCGCCTTCGTCGATGAACGGACCGAGCACCTCGTACAGGTGCAGGTCTGATCCGCAGATGCCACTCGAGGTGATCCGCACGATCGCATCGGTGGGCTGCTCGACTTTGGGATCGGGCACCTGGTCGACGCGAACGTCGCGCTTGCCGTGGAACGTGACCGCCTTCATCGGGCAGCCACCCCCTGGGCCTCGAGCGAGGCATCGAGAGCGCTGTCGAAGGCCCGGTGGACCTTGTCCGCCGCCGCCCGCTCCTCGCGCAGGATCGTCTCGGCGCTCGACTTGGTCTGCTCGTCGCCCGCACGGCCGGCCATTCGGCGCAGCAGTTCATATGCCGCGATCTCCAGATGCTCGAAGGCGTAGGAGAACGCCGCCAGCTTGGCCGGCGTGTCCGGCTGGGCGCCGAAGAACATTCCCCAGTTGAGCGCGCCCATGCGCAGGGCGGCGTCCTTGAGCCGGGACGGACGCGCGCCGTAGCTCTTCAGGCAGTTGTCGATCAGCTGCTGGTGCTCCCGGCTCTCAGCCAGGTGCTCCTCGTAGATGCTGGCGAGCTCGCTCGTACCGGCGAGGTCCGGCCCCTTGGAGAGAAGCTGGATGGCCTGGGCCTCGATCGCGTGTGCGTCCTCGAGGTACTTGCGGATCTGGTCGCGCAGATCGTCCGGCGAAAGATCGCGCAGCGAGGCGTCGAGAGCGCGATCGAACATCCCGGCCACCCGCTCGGCCATGGCCGCCTCCTGGGCCTCGATCCGCCGGGCCATCTGTGCGGTCTCGGCGGCGCCGGCGCCATCGGCCACGCGCGCGAGCATGTCGTAGGCGGCGAGCTCCATGTGCTCGTAGGAGAAGCCGTGGGCGACCAGCTTGCCCGGTGTGTCGGGCTGCAGCTTGGCGAACAGGCCGAAGCCGGCGCCGGTCACCGCGCCGGCGATGTCCTTGATCTTGGACGGGGAGGCGCCGAGCGCCGTCAGCCGCTCGTCGACCAGCCGCTCATGCTCCTCGGTCTCGGTCCGGTGTTGCTCGAAGACAGCCGCCATCTCCGCGTCGCCGGCCATGCCGGGTGCGGCCTTCATCTGGACCAGCGCCTGCCGCTCGATCGAGTGGGCATCGGTCAGGTACTTGATCAGTTGTTCTTGAATGTCGTTCGGGGTCATAGTCGTCACTTACCCGAGGCGACGCGCGCAAATCTGTCGCATAAGTGCCACTGCCCGGGGTAGATGGCGGCTCGATGGCCGACGAAACCTGCGTCGCGGTGCTCGGCGCCGGCAGCACGATGGGCCTCGGGATGGCCCGCAACCTCGCCCGTGCCGGGATCCGCGTGCGCGGCTGGAACCGGACCCGCGAGAAGGCTGGCCCCCTCGAGGAGGACGGCGGCGAGGTCCTGGACAGCGCCCGGGAGGCGGCCCAGGGCGCTGACGTGGTCCTCACCATGCTCTCCGACGCCGACGCGGTGATCGACGCCGCCGGGGATGCATTCGAGGACGCACCCGGGGACACCGTCTGGCTCCAGATGAGCACGATCGGCGAAGCCGGAACGGACCGCTGCGCCGAGCTCGCGCGCTCGCGTGGTGTGACCCTGTTCGATGCACCCGTGCTCGGCACCAAGCAGCCGGCCGAGGAGGGCGAGCTCGTGGTGCTCGCCTCCGGTCCGCATGACGCGCGCCGGCGCGTGGAGCCGATCTTCGACGCGGTGGGGCAGAAGACGATCTGGGTGGGGGAGGCGGGGGCGGGGACGCGCCTGAAGATGGTGGCCAACAGCTGGGTGCTGACCGTCGTCGAAGGCGTCGCCGAGACGATCGCGCTGGCCGAGGGCCTCGGTCTCGACCCGGAGCTGCTGCTCGAC
>JAFAYP010000625.1 GCA_019240305.1 Solirubrobacterales bacterium | reverse complement strand
CTCCGGAGGCCATGTCGCTCCCAAGCTCCTTGGCGCGAGCGATCACCTGATCGCGCCCCTCGAGCCGGCCCTCCAGGACCTCTCGCTGAAACGTCGTGGCCGCTTCCTCTGAGGCGCGCTCGGGTGCATGGACGCGCTCGACCTCGGATGCGATCAGGGTGCTCACGAGCCGCAGCAGCGAGGCGTCGGTGGGGCGCTCGCTGGCCCGCATCCGCAGGTTCCCGACCGTGGCGTCCGCGACCTTGAGCTCGACCGTCACCACGTCCTCGCCGTCCCGCATCAGCGACTGCTCGTCGGCCGGGCTGCGGGCCGCCACGGCGAGCACCGACGAGGACCGGTCGATCAGGATCAGGCTGGTGTCGAGCGCCCGGGCCGCTGCGCGCAGGACCGCGGGCAGGCCGGCCCCGTCCTCGACGGCGTCGGTGATCGCGGCCAGCGCGGTCAGGTCCGGTGCAGCCGTCCTCGACGGCTCTGGAGCCCGGTCAGCCAAACCTTCCGGTCCCGGCGCCGGCCCGCACACGGGCTCTTAGATCGACTAGAACAACCGCGGCCACTCGACCACGATCAGCGCGCCGAGCAGCACGCCGATCCCCACAAGCGCGGCCAGGACGTACAGCGACAGCACCACCACGGCCATCTTCTCGAGCGGCCGCCGGTAGGCGGTGATCGCGGGGGCGAGCACCAGCGCGCAGAAGGCAGCCAGGCCGAACACGCCGGCGCCCGCGCCGACCAGGTAGGTGATGTTTTGGTTGCTCACAAGCCTTGTGGGAATTGTGCCCGACTTCGAAGCCGGGTCGGCGCTCCTAGCTTCCGCGTGGAGCCCCGAACTCCTCGCTCACCGGGGCCGCGGAGACCGCCCCAGGGTACCGCTCAGCCAGGCGCGCGGCAGCCGCGTCCGCCTCCGCCGCCGCGTCCGCGCCATCGAACACGCCGAACACCGTCGGCCCCGATCCGGAGACCATGGCGTGATCGGCGCCGGCGGCCCGCACCGCGTCCAGGGCATCCCCGATCTCCGGGCGCAGCGAGACCGCCGCCGGTTCGAGGTCGTTGACGAACCCAGGATCGGCCGTGGCGCGTAGCGAGCGCAGCCGCTCGGCCAGCTCCGCCTGATCGCGGGGCAGCCCCAGTCGGTCGGCTTCCCTGAACACCTCGCCGGTCAGCAAGCCGAACGGCTGCGGCACGATCACGAACGCGTGGGGGGCGAGCGGCCCGATTCGCTCGACCACATCCCCGACCCGGCTCCCGATCGCCACGCCCGGCACGAGCGCACTCGGCACGTCGGCCCCCAGCGCCACCGCGAGCTCCTCGACCACGCCCACCGGCACCGGGGCAAGCGCGGGAGCCAGACGCAACACCGCCGCCGCGTCGGCCGAGCCGCCGGCCATCCCGCCGGCCACCGGGATGCGCTTCTCGATCACGACCCGGACCGGCGGGGCGGCCCAGCCGCGGGCGCGCAGCCCCTCCAACGTCTGCGTGACGATGTTGGCCCCCTCCACGCCGGGACACACCACCTGGTCAGGCACGCCCTCGGCGGCCGCCACCGCCAGGGCCACCTCATCGGCCAGCGACACCGACTCGAACATCGTCACGAGCTCGTGGCGGCCGTCGGCCCGGATCGGCCCCAGGAACAGGCACAGGTTGACCTTCCCGGGGGCGCGTGCAACCGGCGTCACGACGCAGACAGACGGTCGGCGAGCTCCCGGAACTCATCGGGCGAGAGCCGCTCGGCCCGCTCGTCGGCCGGATGGCCGAGCTCGACGAGCGCTGCCCGCGCCCGCTCGCGCACGCCCGGCAACGCCCCGGGCGCCAGCGCGAGCGACCCGGCCAGTGCCTTGCGCCGGTGCGCAAAGGCATCGTGCACGAGCGCGCGAAGGCCGGGATCGACGCCCGCGACCGGCTCGCGCCGGCGCAAGCCCACCAGCACGCTGTCGACGCGCGGCACCGGACGGAACACCGTGCGCGCCACCGGCCGCAGCACGCGCACCTCGCAGGCGAGCTGGGCCAGAACCGACGGGATTCCGTAGGCCGAATCGCCCACGGAGGCCGCGAGCCGCTCGCCGACCTCGCGCTGAACCATCACCACCCACCGGCGCACGCTCGCCAGCTCCTCGATCGTGCGCAGGATCACGGTCGCGGCGATCGAGTAGGGCAGGTTCGCGATGACCGCGGTCGGCGCCGGAGAAAGCGCCGGCAGATCCAGATCCAGCGCGTCAGCGATCCACAGCGTGACGTTCACGAAGCCGGACAGCACATCGCGCAACCGCGGCTCCAGGCGCCGGTCGATCTCGACCACGTGCAGGTGGGCCACCTCGGCCGCGAGGCGCTCGGAGAGCACCCCCTCCCCACCGCCGATCTCGAGCACCACGTCGTCCTCTCCCACCCCCGCCAGCCGCTCGATCACATCCAGGATGTTGCGGTCGACCAGGAAGTTCTGGCCTAGCCGGACCATCCGTAGACCTCGGCCGCCGACGCCTCGACGGCGGCGTCGAACTCGTCCCAGCCCACGCGGCGCTCCAGCGCCAGCGCCTGGGCCGTCATCACCACATTGGCCGGCTGGTTCATCTTGCCGCGGACCGGCTGGGGGGAGAGAAACGGCGCGTCGGTCTCGACCAGCAGCCGCTCGACGGGCACCTTCAGCGCGGCCAGCCGGAGCGCCTCGGCCTTCGGATAGGTCACATTGCCGGCGAACGAGATCCACCAGTCATCGTGGGCCAGGCATTCGTCGATGCGGTCGGGCATCGAGAAGCAGTGCAGGATCACGCGCAGCCCGGCCGCCTCGGCATTCAACAGCGATAGCGTGTCGTCGTCAGCCGCGCGCGTGTGGATCACCAGTGGCTTGCCGGCCTCGCGGGCGAGCGAGATCTGCGCCCGGAAAGCCCGCTCCTGGTCGGCGCGCGGCGCCCCGTCGCGGTAGAAGTCAAGCCCGGTCTCACCCACCGCCACGCACCGCGGATGGGCGGCCAGCGCGGCCAGCTCGGCCAGATCGGCGTCGTCGAAGCCGGTGGCCGAGTTCGGGTGCCGGCCGATTGCCGCGTACACCTGGGGGAACGCCTCGGCGGCGGCCAACGCGGCCCGGCAGGAGGCGCCGTCGATCCCGACCGTGACGATCCGCGTGACGCCCGCCGAAGCGGCCGCCGCCACCAGCTCGGCGTCGGACGGATCGCACATCTGTAGGTGCGTGTGACCGTCGACCACGAAGATCAGCGCTTCGGGAACAGCGGCTCGAGCGAGCTGACGCGCGCCCCCGAGCCGCGAGGCCCGAACGCCGCGCCGGCGTAGCCGAGCCCGTCGGCAGAGAGCGCGTCTAGCAGCCGCTCGACGCTGGCCGGCATGTAGGGGTGAAGGAGCACGCTGACCACGCGCAGCCCCTCGGCCAGCGAGGCGAGCGTCTCATCCAGGGCCGCGGCCTGGGCCTCATCGCGCGCCAGCTGCCACGGCGCGCGCTCCTCGACGTAGCGATTCAGCCGGCGCACCCGCTGCCAGACCAGCTCGAGCGCCTGGGTGATGTCGGCGCGGTCGAACAGCTCGGCGACCCTGTCCGCCAGGCCGTCGAAGTCCTGGGCCAGCGCGCTGTCGGTGGCCTCGGACGGCACGACCCCGTCTCGGTAGCGCGAGATCATCGCGAGGGTCCGGCTGGCCAGGTTCCCGTACTCGTTGGCCAGCTCGGATTCGTAGCGGGTCCGCACCTGGTCGATGCCGACCGCGCCGTCGCTGCCCCAGGCCACGTCGCGCATCAAATAGAAGCGCAGCGCGTCGGTCCCGTAGAGCTCCATGACCTCGAAGGGATCGAGCACGTTGCCCAGCGACTTGCTCATCTTGCGCCCATCGGAGCCGAGCAGGAAGCCGTGGATGAACACGTGCTGGGGGATCGGCAGGTCCGCGGCCATCAGCATGGCCGGCCAGAACACCGTGTGGAACTTGAGGATGTCCTTGCCGATCACGTGATACGTGGCCGGCCAGAAGCGGTCGGTCAGGTCCTCGCCCTCGCGCGCGTAGGACAGCGCCGTGTAGTAGTTGAGGAGCGCGTCCCACCACACGTAGATCACCTGATCGGTGTCCCAGGGAACCGGCACGCCCCAGCTGAGCTTCGGACGCGAAAGCGATACGTCCTGGAGCCCGCCCTTTATGAACGAGAGTGCCTCGTTGCGGCGAAACGACGGCTGCACGAACTCCGGCCGCTCCTCGAAGAGCTGCTCGAGGCGCTCCTGAAAGGCGCTGAGCTTGAAGAACCAGTTCTGCTGGCTCTCGCGCTCGAGCG
>JAFAYP010000592.1 GCA_019240305.1 Solirubrobacterales bacterium | reverse complement strand
CATACGCGGCGCCGAACCCCCAAACCTCCTAACGTTCCGCCGATGCGAAACCCCCGTGACTTTGCCAAGCCGCTGGCCATCGGTGCTCCGGAGCCGGTGCTCGAGATTCCGTTCCGGCCCTCCCGGATGATCCACTTCCTGGACTTCTCCAACGAGAAGATGGTGGCCAAGGTGCCCGACATCGCGCCCACCGTGGACATCCTGCTGGGCAACCTCGAAGACGCGGTGCCGGTCGACCGCAAGGAGTCCGCGCGCGCCGGCCTGGTCCAGGTCGGAACGGAAATGGAGCTCGGGGAGACGCAGCTGTGGACGCGGGTGAACAGCCTCGAGTCGCCCTGGGTGCTCGACGACATCACCACGATCGTGAACGAGATCGGTCACAAGATCGACGTGATGATGATCCCAAAGGTCGAGGGCGCCTGGGACATCCACTACGTCGATCGGCTGCTCGCCCAGCTCGAGGCTAAGGCCGGGCTGGAGCGGCCGATCCTCATCCACGCGATCCTCGAGACTGGACTGGGCGTGGTCAACCTGGAGGAGATCGCCACGGCCAGCCCGCGCATGCAGGGAATGAGCTTCGGGCCGGCCGACCTGGCCGCCTCTCGCCGGATGAAGACCACGCGGGTGGGCGGTGGTCATCCCGGCTATCGCGTGATCAACGACCCGAACCCGCACAACCCCGACGGGCCCCGGCATACCGCCCAGCAGGACCCCTGGCATTACTCGATCGCCCGCATGGTCGACGCCTGTACGTCGGCCGGCATCCTTCCCTTCTACGGCCCCTACGGGGATATCCGCGACGTGCAGGGCTGCGAGACCCAGTTCCGGGCGGCGTTCCTGCTCGGCTGCGTGGGCGCGTGGTCGCTGCACCCGGCTCAGATCGAGATCGCCAAGCGGGTGTTCAGCCCCGACCCGGAGGAGGTCCGGTTCGCCCGCAAGGTTCTCGAGGCGATCCCCGACGGGCGCGGCGTCCACATGATCGACGGCAAGATGCAGGACGACGCCACCTGGAAGCAGTGCAAGGTGATGGTGACGCTCGCCGAGATGCTCGCCCAAAAGGATCCCGAGCTGGCCGAGGCGTACGGGTTCGAGCCCGCGACCGCGTAGCGATGCGGATCTCGGCCAAAGCGGACTATGCGGTGCGCGCGGCGGTCGAGCTGGCCGCCGCCCCCGACGAGAAGCCGATCAAGGCGGAGCGGATCGCCACCGCCCAGGACATCCCGCTGAACTTCCTGGAGAACATCCTGGGCGAGCTGCGTCACGCCGGGATCGTGCGCAGCCACCGTGGTGCCGAAGGCGGCTTCCGGCTGGCCAAGCCGGCCGATCAGCTGACCGTGGCCGACGTGATCCGCGCTGTGGAGGGGCCGCTGGCCAGCATCCGCGGCGGGCCGCCCGAGGAGGCCGCCTACCCGGGCGCGGCGAGCGCGCTGCCCCGGGTGTGGATCGCCGTGCGGGCCAACCTGCGCAAGGTGGTGGAGCACGTCACGCTGGCCGACGTGGCCGGCGGCAAGCTGCCGAACGCGATCGACCGGCTGGCCGAGGACCCGGAGGCGTGGGTCACGCGCTGAGGACCGGCGCGATCTCCGCGTCGGGCAGCTTCACGTAGACGACGTCGCCCTGGTCGAGCTCGAGGGCGTCGCTCTGGGCCCGGGTCAGCTGGGCGCGCGCCGCCTGTCCTTCGGGCAGCTCCAGCTCCACGCGCACCTCGAACCCGAGGTGGACCACGCGCTTGACGGTGGCCTCGATCAGCCCGGGTCCGGCGGTCAGCGACAGGCTCACGTCGTGCGGGCGCACCAGCTTGCCGTTGACCGTGCTGACCGGCCCGAGGAAGCCCATCACGAACGGGCTGGCCGGGTTGTCGTAGACCTCGCGCGGGGCACCCACCTGCTCGATTCGCGCCTTGTTCATCACCGCGACCGTGTCGGCGACCTCCATCGCCTCCTCCTGGTCGTGGGTGACCAGGACCGTGGTCACGCCCTGCTCGTCGTGCAGCCGGCGCAGCCAGCGACGCAGCTCGGCGCGCACGTTGGCGTCGAGCGCTCCGAAGGGCTCGTCGAGCAGCAGCACCTGCGGCTCGACGGCGAGCGCCCGGGCCAGCGCCATCCGCTGGCGCTGCCCGCCCGAGAGCTGATGCGGTCGCTGCCCGGCCCACTGAGTCAGCCCGACCAGCGCCAACAGCTCCTCGACCTTGGCGCGGACCTCGGCCGATCCCCGCTTGCGGATCTTCAACCCGAACGCGACGTTGTCGAACACGCTCATGTGGGCGAACGCCGCGTAGTGCTGGAACACGAAGCCGATCCCGCGATCCTGGGGCCGGGCCCAGGTCACGTCCTGCCCGGCGATTTTGACGGTGCCGCTGTCGGGCACCTCCAGGCCGGCGATGATCCGCAGCAGGGTCGACTTGCCCGAGCCACTTGGTCCGAGCAGCGCGGTCAGCCCGCCCTCGGGCACCTCCAGCGAGACCTCGTCCAGCGCGACGAACTCGCCGAAGCGCTTGGCGATCGCATCCACCTCGATCCTCATCGAACCTCATCCTTCGTCCTCGAGCCGAACATCGTCATGAGCAGCAGCACCGCGATCGACAGGACGGCGAGCTCGGTGGCCGCCGCGTATACGCTGGTCGTGACCTGCCCGCCGATCTGCTCGTCGCGCTGGTAGACGAGCAGCGGCAGCGTGAGGGTCGAGCCGGCCACGTTCGAGGAGACCACGATCACCGCGCCGATCTCTCCGAGCGCCCGAGCGGTGGTCAGGACCACGCCGTAGGCGACCCCCCACCTGATCGTGGGCAGCGTCACCCGCCAGAACGTCTGCCACGAGGAGGCCCCGAGCGTGGCCGCCGCCTGCTCCTGCTCGTCGCCGACCTCGCGCAGCACGGGCGCCACCTCGCGCACGACGAACGGCAGCGACACGAACACGGTGGCGATCACCATGCCCGGAACCGCGTAGATGATCCGGATGCCGTGGTTCAGGAACAGGCTCCCGAACCAGCCACCCGCGCCGTAGACGAGAATCAGGGCCAGCCCGATGATCACCGGCGAGACCACGAACGGAAGGTCGATCAGGGCGTCGAGCACCGCCTTGCCGCGCGTCCGGCTGCGGGCGAGGACCAGCGCGGCGCCGACCCCGAAGATCGTGTTCAGCGGCACCGCGATCACCGCGATCAGCACCGTCAGCCACAGCGCGCTGATCGCGGCCGGCGTAGTCATGAACGACCACGCGGTTCCCGCCCCATGCTCGAAGGTCCGCCAGAACACCACGGCCACGGGCAGGAGCAGGAGCAGCGCCAGGTAGAGCAGCGCCACTGCGCGCAGCGACAGCGTGGCCCTGCGGCTAATGGCCAACCCGGGCTCCGATCCGGCGCAGCCCGAACAGGACGACGAGGGCGAGGACCATCAGCACCACCGACAGCGCCGCGGCGGACTGCTCTGAGCCGCTCTCGATGTCGGCATAGATGACGATTGAGGCGATCTGCACCTTGCCGGCAATCAGCGCCAGCGAGCCGAACTCGCCGATCGAGCGGGCGAAGGCCAGCGCGGCCCCGGAGAAGATCGCCGGCCGCAGCGCGGGCAGCACCACGCGCCGGAAGGTGGTGGCGTTGGAGGCGCCCAGCGAGGCGGCCGCCTCCTCGACCTCGCGGTCGAGCTCGATCAGCACCGGCTGGACCGAGCGGACCACGAACGGCAGCGTCACGAACAGCAGAGCGACGATCACCGCCGCGCGGGTGTAGGCCAGGTGGATGCCGACCGGACTCCCCGGCCCGTACAGCGCGATCAGCGTCAACCCGGCCACGATCGTGGGCAGCGCAAACGGCAGATCGATCAGCGCGTTGACGAACCGCTTGCCGGGGAAGCTGTCGCGCACCAGCACCCAGGCCACCAGCGTGCCCATCACCGCGCCGATTGCCGCCACGATCAGCGAGGCCCCGAGCGTGATCGCGAGCGCCCGGATGGCCAGCGTGTTGTCGATCGAGGACCAGAAGGTGCCGACGCCCGAGGAGATTGCCTTGACCGTCACCGCGGCCAGCGGGATCAGCACCACCAGGCTCAGATACAGCATCGCCACGCCGAGCCCCAGGCCGTCACGGCCCGCGCGTCCGCGGATGGACGCGCGGGCCGGGCCCGGTGGTCGGAGAGAGGTGGTTGCCGCCTCAGCTTGCAGTGGGCACCCCTGCGGCCTCTTCGATCTTCGTCACCGAACCGGTGGACGGCGCGAAGAACGTCTTGGACACCTTGGTCCAGCCCCCGAGGTAGTCGATCGTGAACAGATCGGGGGGAGTCGGGAACTTGCTGGCGAACTTCGCCGCCACCGACGGGAGCACCGGGCGATAGCCCTTCTGCGCCCAGATCGTCTGTCCCGCGACCGACCACTGCCAGTTGAGGAACGCTTCGGCCTGGGACTGGTGCGAGCTCTTGGTCGTGACCGCGATCGGGGTCTGGATCAGCAGCGTCTGCTGCGGATAGACGATCTCGATCGGGTCGCCGGCCTTCTTGGCCGCCAGCGCGTCCGATTCGTAGTCGAGCAGCACGTCGCCCTTGCCCCCGGTGAAGGTCTGAAGCGCGGCGCTGGCGCTCGAGTCCTGCACGCTGACGTTCTTGGTCAGCAGCGTCTTCAAGTAGTCCAGCGCCTGGGCCGGGCTCTTGCCCTCCTTGAGCTCGGCGCCGTAGCCGGCCAGGATGTTCCACCGCGCGCTGCCCGAGGTGGACGGATTCGGGGTGATCACGTCGACGCCGGGCTTGACCAGGTCATTCCAGCCGGTGATGTGCTTGGGGTTGCCCTTGCGCACGACCAGCACCACCACCGAGTCGCTCGAGAACCCCTTGTACGGGTTGTCGTCCCAGGTCTTGGCGACGATCCCGTCCTTGACCAGCCGGGTCATGTCGGGCGAGGTCGAAAACGCGACCACATCGGCCGGCTGGCCGCTATCGACCGCCCGGCTCTGGGAACCCGAGGCGCCAAACGACTGTCCGAACGTGACCCCCTTGCCCGCCGAGGTCTGCGCGAAGGCCGCGGTCAGCGCGTCATAGGCCTTCTTGGGGGTTGAGTAGGCGACCAGCTGCAACGTGGTGCTCCCGGTCGTGGCCGCCGCGTTGCTCGTGCCCGTGCTGCTGCTGCTGTTGCTGGCGCTCGTGGCGTCGGAGGAGCCTCCGCATCCGGCCAGCGCCACCGCCAGGCATGCGAACGGCAGCAGCGCGAGCGCGGTGAGCCGATGTGATCGTATTCTCATGCGGAAACCCCCAGTGGTGACGTGTTCTCTTGATCAGGGCGCCGGCGGGAACGAGCGCACCGACGCGACAGCAAAGCCCTCTAAGGCAATTTACTTCACTTATATAATCGACATTACCAGATTTATCGTATTAGTCGGGCTGCGCGGTGACCCTATGGCAGGCCGCGGTTCGTCGCGGACGGCCGTCGCCGACCGGCTCGGGCCGCCGCCCCCGGCAAACCCCGCCCTGGTCGAGCCCGGCAAACCCCGCCCTCGCCGAGCCCGGCGGCGCAAGTGCGGAGTTCTCCGCGTCCACACAACCCGCACCGGCCGCGGCGAAGCTACGCCACCGTAGCCTCAAGAGCGCGGCCGGCGGCTCGCTTCGCTACCCTCCGGCGCCCCATGCGGTTCTTCGAGTACGAGTCGCGGGCGATCGTGGCCAAAGCCGGCATCCCGGTGACCAGGCACGGCTTCGCCAA
>JAFAYP010000540.1 GCA_019240305.1 Solirubrobacterales bacterium | reverse complement strand
CAACTCCTGCAAGGCACGTGCGGTGTCGGCGTCGGGGCTGATCAGCGCGGTCTCGGTGATCTCCAGGGTCAGCAGCTCGGCGGGGAAGCGGGCGTGGGACAGGGTCTGGCGCACGGAATTTGCAAAGCCGGGTCGGCTCAGTTGGCGCGGCGAGACATTGACCGCCAGCTCGAGCGGCCTCCCCACCTGCTTGCTGAGCGCGCCGATCACCTCGCAGCTCTCGCGCAGTACCCACGCGCCGAGCGGAATGATTGCCCCTTTACCGTGCTGCGTGGAGCGTCTCATGAGCCAGTTGGGGGGTCGCCGCGAAGTAGCCGCGTGTGGAGAGCTTGCGCTTGCGCGGATGGCGCTACGCCGAGTTCCTCTCGTAGCCGCGTGCGTAGGGTCTCGTAGACGCGAAGCGCCTCGGCGACGTTGCCGGTGCGCTCCAGCGCTCGTATCAGCAGGCAGTAGCCGCTTTCCCGAAAGGGTGCGCGCTCGGTCAGTTCGCGCGCGAGTAGCGCGGCGGTCGGGAGCTCGGTTTCTCCCACGGCCAGGCAGATCCGGGCGTTGGCCTCGATCGCCCGCACGCACACGTCGGCCATCTCCTGGCGCACCTCGCTGATCCAGGGCGCGTCCTCGCCGCGCATGAACTCTCGACGGGCGATGGCGCCGGCAATGACCGCGCCGGGGTAGGCGTCCCACCAGCGGTCGGCGGTGATCAGCGACTCGGCTTCGTGGACCGCGTGGCGCGCCGCTTGAACATCGACGAACGCCTCCCGGCTGAGATTCAGGCGGATCTCGCTGCGGCCGTCCAGCGACCCCTCCCCGAGCAGGCGGCGGAGCTTGGAGATGAGCGCTGAGAGGGCCAGTTGCGGCGCGGAGGGCAGCTCGTGCTGCCAGAGCGCTTCGATCAGCTCGTCGCGCGTCGCGGTTCGGTGGGGGCGAGCGGTCAGGAAGGCGAACAGGAGGCGCCCCTGGCGCCCGGGCATCCGGTCCTCGACGCGCTCGGCGCCGATCCGAACGACGAAGCGGCCGCAGAGCTGGATGCGGATGCCCGCGGCGTGCGCCTCAGGCTCGACCGGTCGCATAGCCGGCTCCAAACTAACGCCAAGCGTGAGCGCCGACAATGCGAGGTTGAACAGCACACCCGGGAAGGAGTGATCGATGGCATACGTGTACTCGTGCGACTGCGGCTATGTGGTCCGCGGCGAGAGCGCAGAGGAGTTCGTCGCCGACATGGAGGCCCATATCGAGCAGGCGCACCCCGACATGGTCGGCAAGCTCGCTCGCGAGGACATGCTCGCGTTCGGCGAGGAGCAGTAGGTAAGCGCTCGGCTGCCTGATCCGAGCGCACCAGGGTTTCGCCGAACCGACGTCAAGGCGACGAACCGGTCAAACAGCGGCCCGTCCCGGCCCCGCGATCGCCTCGGCATTGCCGTCGGAGGACGTCGCGCTGAGCTCCGGCCCGGCCAGGATCGGCGGACGCAGGCCCGAGCACAGCAGCCGCACCCAGCTGATCTGCCCGCCTGTCTCCTGGAGATACGCCTGCTGCTCGAAAACGAACGAACGACCGCCGCTGCGACCGTGCAGGCGGTAGCCCAGCCGCCGGCAGTCAGACAGCTGCTCGACCTGCACGTCGCTGAGCCGCTCGACCGTGATGCCGTCAAGCCAGTGGCGCAGCACGCCGTCGATCCCCTTCGCCGGCCCCAACGCCGGCCACACGCGCCCCGGCGTCAGGGCGACAAAGTTGACATCAGGGTGCAGTAGATCGTAGAACGCCTCGAAGTCCTTGGCCGCCAAGGCATGGGCGAACCGAGCGCCGACAGCGCGGACATCGTCGGTGATTGGCGGCTCGGGAACCGTCGTGGTGGTGGTCATCGCGAAAAGCCTCCTGTGGATCGGTTACACGGCGCCCCGGGTGTGTTCGGTCAGGGTGCGAGAGGAGGTTGGATCAGGCGCGTTGACGTCGCTTTGGGAAAACCTTGGGGCTCAAGCAGTAGGTAACACGGGCATTTGAGCGCACCAAGGTTTCCCCAAAGCGACGTCAAAGCGAGGGGCGCAAGCTGTCGTCGCACGTCATACCACCGGAGGGAGCAGCCAGATGACAGCGATGACCACCCCAACACTCGATGAGGCGAAGCTCGATGAGTTCCTCGGGCGTTTCGTCGGCGACCTCGGCGCGGCGTTGAGCGCAGCGCTGGTCGTGATCGGCGACAAGCTCGGTCTCTACCGGGCGCTGGGCGACGGCCAGCCGGTCACTCCCGAGGAGCTCGCCGAGCGGACCGCTACCGATCCGCGGTACGTGCGCGAGTGGCTCTCAAATCAGGCCGCCGGGGGGTACGTCAGCTACGCCGACGGAGCCTTCTGGCTGACCGCCGAGCAGTCCTTCGCGCTGGCTCAGGAAGGCAGTCCAGCGTTCGTTCCGGGCGCGTTCCAGCTCGCCACCTCGTTGATCAAAGACGAGGAGAAGATCACCCGGGCGTTCCGGACCGGCGCGGGAGTCGGCTGGCATGAGCACCACCACGACCTGTTCGCCGGCACGGAACGCTTCTTTCGCCCTGGGTATGCCGCCAACCTGGTCTCCTCCTGGATCCCGGCGCTCGGCGGTGTACAAGCCAAACTCCAAACGGGCGCTCGCGTGGCCGACGTAGGGTGCGGCCACGGCGCCTCGACCATCCTGATGGCCGAGGCCTACCCGCGGTCGCGATTCGTCGGCTTTGACTATCACGAGGCATCGATCGAGCAAGCCCGCGAAGCCGCCGCCAAAGCGGGGCTCGACGACCGCGTCCGCTTCGAGGTCGCCACCGCCAAGCACTACCCCGGCGCCGGTTACGACCTCGTGGCGATGTTCGACTGCCTGCACGACATGGGCGACCCGGTCGGCGCCGCCGGCCACGTCCTCCACACGCTGCACTCCGACGGCACGTGGATGATCGTGGAGCCCTACGCCGGGGACCGGCTGGAGGACAACCTCAACCCGGTCGGTCGCGTGTTCTACGGCGCCTCGACACTCGTCTGCACCCCTGGCTCCCGTGCCCAGGAAGTTGGGCTGGCCCTCGGCGCCCAGGCCGGCGAGGCCAGGCTGCGGGAGGTCGTCACCGCCGCGGGCTTCACCCGCCTTCGCCGCGCGGCCGAAACCCCCTTCAACCTCGTACTCGAGGCCAGGCCATGATCTGCACCCTGACCGCCCGCCGGCTCAAGCCCGGCACCTACGACGCCTTCAGAGCGGCGTGGGATCCAGGCGGCATTCCCCCCGGCTGGACGGCCATCTACCACTGCCGCGACGTCGAGGATCCCGACGTGGTGATCTC
>JAFAYP010000528.1 GCA_019240305.1 Solirubrobacterales bacterium | reverse complement strand
TCCCCACCCTCCCTGCGGACCGTCGGAGAACCCTTCGCCCCTTGCTGGCTGGCCAGCCAGCCCTCGAGCAGGTGCGCCGCGGCCCGCGAGTCCTCAGCCGCCGAGCCGCCAAAGCGCTCGGCCAGGCGCGTGGTGAACCGCTCGTCGTAAAGCTCGACGGGAACTGGGAGCTCCCCGGCCAGGCGGTCGGCGAACGTCCGCGTCTCGGCGGTCTGGGCCGAGTCTCGCCCCGACAGGGCCACCGGCAGGCCCACCACAACCCGCTCGACCTCCAGCTCGCGCACCAGGCTGCGCAGGCGCGCCAGTCCACGCCGGGTCATCGGCGCACGAACCGGTTCGATCGGGGACGCAAGCACTCCGGTGGGGTCAGATACCGCACAACCGCACCGCGCCCGGCCGTAATCGAGCGCTAACACGCGCATGACCTTACAAGCTGACGCGGAGGGCGGTCACCGAGGCCAGCCGGCCTATCCGGACAGAGCGGACTCGATCGCCGCCCGTGCGGCGTCGAAGGCGCGCGGGAGCCCGGACGGATCGCGCCCGCCGGCGCGCGCCAGCGTGTCACGCCCGCCTCCGCCGCCGCCCACCTCGGCCGCGGCGAGCTTGACGATCTCGCCTGCCCGGACGCCCCGCTGCACGAGCGCGGGAGCGACGCTGGCCACCAGGTCCACCCGGTTCTCGCCGCTCGAGCCCAGGACGATCGCGGCGTTGCCCAGCTTGTTCTTGAGGCGATCGGCCACGTCGAGCAGCGCCTTGCCGTCGAGCGCCTGGACCTCGCTGACCAGGATTCGCGCTCCGTCCAGCTCCTCGGCCGACGCGGCGAGTGTCTCGACATCGACCGCCTGCTCGGTGGCGCCGCGCCGCTCGGCGCGCTCGAGCTCGCGCAGGCGCGAGCGCAGTTCGCCCACCTGGCCGGCGACCCGCTCGGGGGGTACGCGCAGCGTCCTGGCGGCGTCGGTGAGCTCGCGGTCGTGGCGGCGCATCAGCCCGACCGCCTCCGGTCCGGTGAGCGCCTCGATGCGGCGCATATTGGCCGCGCTCGATCCCTCGCCGAGCACCTTGAACAGGGCGATCTCCGAGGTGTTGCGCACGTGCGTCCCGCCGCACAGCTCGCGCGAGAAGGAGCCGTCCCCGACCTCGACCATGCGCACCACGTCGCCATATTTCTCGCCGAACAGGGCCATGGCACCGAGGCTCCGCGCCTCCTCGAGCGTGGTGGTGATCGCGCGCACCGGCTGGGACTCGAGGATCCAGCGGTTTACCTGGTCCTCGATCTCGCTCAGCTCCTCGGCGGTGAGCGCCTTCCCGTGGGTGAAGTCGAAGCGGAGCTTGTCCGGGCCAACGTAGGAGCCGGCCTGACGCACGTGGGTACCCAGTCGCTGGCGCAGTGCGGCGTGCAGCAGGTGGGTGGCGGTGTGGTTGCACTCGGTGGCGTGCCGCGCGGATCGATCGACGTAGGCGCGCACCCGTTCCCCAGGCTCGATCGCGCCCTGCTCGGGCACGACCGCCACGACCTGGTCATCCCCCAGCCTCAGGACGTCCTCGACGCGCGCGCGGCAATCACCCTTCAGGCACTCGACGTAGCCGGAATCGGCGACCTGCCCGCCGCCAGTGGCGTAGAACGGCGACTCCACGAGCTTGATCAGCACCTTGCCGTCCTCGACCGCCGCGGCACCGATCGTCGTCTCCCGGTCGGTGGTCTCGTAGCCGACGAAATCGGTGGCGAAGCCCGCCTGCTTGACCAGGGCCAGCGCTCGCTCGCGCACCTCCTCGCCGCCGGCGAAGCGCCCGGCGCTGGCCCGGGCGCGCTGGCGCTGATCCTCCATCAGGGCCTCGAAGCCCTGCTCGTCGATGCCCACGTCGTGCTCGGCCACCAGCTCCAACGTCAGGTCGATCGGGAAACCGTAGGTGTCGTGCAGGAGGAAGGCGTCGGCGGCGGCGATGCCCTCGTCGCCTGACTGCCGAGCGCGTTCGATCAGCTCATCGAGGCGCTTCAGTCCCTGCTCGAGCGTGCGCCCGAAGGTCTCCTCCTCGGACTCGAGCCAGCGGCGCACGACATCGCGCTCGCGGTGCAGCTCGGAGTACTCGCTCCCCATCAGCTCGGTCACCACGTCCTGGTAGCGGATCAGGAACCCGGGCGGAAGCTCGAGCGAGCGTCCGTGCTGGATGGCGCGCCGCATGATGCGCCGCAGGACGTAGCCGCGGTCCTCGTTGGACGGCACCACGCCATCGGCGATCAGGAAGGTCATCGCGCGGCTGTGGTCGGCCAGTAGGCGCAGCGCCCGGTCGGTCGGGTACTCCTGGCCGTAGCGGCGACCCGAGAGCTCCTCGCCCAGCGCGATCAGCGGCGCGAACTGGTCTGTCTCGAACACCGACGCCTTCTCCTGCTGGATCAGCGCGAGCCGGTTCAGTCCCAAGCCGGTGTCGATGTTCTTGGCCGGCAGCGGGGTGAGCGTGTTCACCGGGTTCTGATCGAGCTGCATGAACACCAGGTTCCAGTACTCGAGGAAGCGCTCGTTGTCGCCGCCGGGGAGATCGTCGGGCTCGCCGAACCCGAGGCCGCGGTCGAGATACAGCTCCGAGCAGGGACCGCATGGGCCGGTCGGACCGGCCTGCCAGAAGTTCTCAGAGCGCGGGCACTCGACGATCCGCTCGCGCGGGATGCCGATCTCCAGCCACGCCTCGATCGCCTCCACGTCGGGTCCGAGACCCAGTTCCTCGTCGCCGCCGAACACGGTGATCCAGATGTCGTCCGGCGCGAAGCCGAACCCCTGGGTCGAGAGCTCCCAGGCGAAGCGCGTGGCCTCCCGCTTGAAGTAGTCGCCGAACGAGAAGTTCCCGAGCATCTCGAAGAACGTCAGGTGCCGGCTGGTCGTCCCGATGATGTCGATGTCGACCGTC
>JAFAYP010000364.1 GCA_019240305.1 Solirubrobacterales bacterium | reverse complement strand
CTGCCTCGGACCCCTCGCTCGCTGAGCTGGTCAAGCAACTCTCCGAGCAATCGAGCCGCCTGGCCCGCCAGGAGGTGGAGCTGGCCAAGGCTGAGCTGGCCTACAAGGGCAAGCGGGCTGGGATCGGCGCGGGGATGTTCGGTGGCGCCGGGGCGTTCGGGTTCTACGGACTCGGCGCGCTGGTGGCCGCCGGCGTGCTGGCCCTGGCCACCGCCGTGGCGGCCTGGCTGGCTGCGTTGATCGTTGCCGTGGTCCTGGCCGCGATCGCCGGCATCTTGGCCCTGCAGGGCAAGTCCAAGGTGCAGCAGGCGACCCCGCCGGTGCCCGAGCAGGCGACCGAGAGCGTGAAGGAGGACGTGCAATGGGCCAAGACCCGGGCACAGCGGGCGCGCCAGTGACCGAGGCCAAGGACCCCGAGCAGATCCGCGAGGAGATCGAGGAGACTCGCCGCGAGATGGGCGACACCGTTGAGGCCCTGGCGGCCAAGGCCGACGTCAAGGCGCGGATGCGGGAGAAGATCTCCTCCACCAAGGAGTCGGCCGCCCAGAAGAAGGACGACCTGATCGGCAAGGCGCGCGAGGGTTCCCCCGACAGCGTCAGCTCGGGCGCCGCCCAGGCGACCGAGCTCGCCCGGGAGAACCCGGTTCCTACCGCCGCGATCGGCGCCTTCGTGGGCGGGTTCCTCCTCGGACGGCTGACCAAGCGCAATTAGGGACGTCGCGGCCGATGGTCGCAGTGCGCTTCTTCGGCTCCTCTTCGCCAGGCGAGCCACGATGGTTTCTGCGATGAAGAGTGCGCTCGCGATCATCCTCAAGCCAATCGCGTGGGGTTGGGCGGTATGCCTGACCGACGGTCGCGAGCTCGCGCGGTTCCGCGGCCCGGGCGCCCAACGGCGGGCTCGGGATTATCTTCGCGCCTGCTTCGTCTGAGATGCCGCCACCGAACTCCCGCAAGCCCTCGTAATTGCCTCGGTGCGAGCGCTGTGTTGACGCGCTTAGATCGGGATTCCCCAGAGCGGGAACCAGCGCTCGAGCTCGGCCTCGACCGGGAGCTCCTTGCCGAGCTGGGCCTTCAGGACTAGCTCGCGCTCGTTGTCGCGCTGCTCGCCGCCGCCGGCCGGCGCGAACGGATAGAACGAGCCCCGCTTGTAGTTGTAGATCCAGTACAGGGGACGCTGGTGGGAGTCCTGGAAGGCGAACACCGCGCACAGAATCCGCTCGCCGTAGCCGCCCGCCTCGAGTGCGCCGCTGACCGCGTTGATCCCGACCACCAGGTCGTCGAAGTCGCCGCCGCGGAGGACCAGCCAGCGGAAGCCGTAGCTGTCGTCGGAGCTGGCGACGGTCGTGCCGCTGTCACCGGCCGTGGCCCGGACCACCTCCTCCATGTCGCGCACGATCGACTCGAAATCGGCGGTGGCCAGCGGCTGGAAGACGATCGCCGCGGACCCGCGCGAACTCATGCCGAGCGAGGTCTGCATGGCCACGTAGGCGGTACTGATCGCGAACAGGCGATCGGGCGCCGGCTGTGCCAGCTTGCGGCGACCGAGCAGGGCGTCGAGGAAGCCCACCGGCTCCGGTTAGGCGGTGCCCTGGAGCTGCGCCTCGAGCCGCTGGAGCCGCGCGATCCTGGCCTCGAGCGGCGGGTGGGTGGAGAACAGGGTGGCCACGGTCTGCTTAGCCTTGGGCGGGAAGATGTAGAACGCCGCGAGCTCGCCGGGGGCGGCGCGCATGTCGCGCTGGGGGATGCGGCCCATCCCGCTGTCGATCTTCATCAGCGCACTGATCAGGGCGCTGGGCCGGCCGGTGAGGATCGCCGAGCCGCGGTCGGCCGCGAACTCCCGGTAGCGCGACAGGGCCTGCAGGAGCAGGAAGGAGATCACGTACACGGCGGCCGAGACCAGGATCACGACGAAGAAGCCGTTGTTGTTGCTGTTGTTGTTGCGGTTGTTGCCGCCGAAGCCGCCGCCGAACAAAAAGCCCCACTGGGTGATGAAGGCGGCGATTGAGGCGAAGAAGCTGGCCACGGTCATGACCACGACGTCACGGTTCATCACGTGGGTTATCTCGTGGCCGAGGACCGCCTCGAGCTCGGCCGGCGTCAGCAGGTTGAGGATTCCGACGGTGGCGCACACCGTGGCCGACTTGGGGGAGCGGCCAATCGCGAACGCGTTGGGCATCGGCGTCTGGGCGATCGCCACGCGTGGCTTGGGCAGGTTGGCCTGGATGCACAGCCGCTCGATGATCGCGTGCAGTTCGGGCGCCTCCTGAGGGGTGACCTGCTTGGCGCCCATCGAGTAGAGGGCGATCTTGTCCGAGGTGAACAACTGGAGGGCGAACAACGCCGCGGCGACGATCGCGATCGTGACCGCGCCGGCGCCGGCGGCGATCAACACGGCGACGAGCACCGCGTAGACCAGACCCAGCAGGAACAGGGTCAGGAGCATCCGGGTCTGTAGGCCGGTGTCGCGGCCGAACGATTTAGGGCGTGCCATCGTGCATTAATCTTGACACACCGGCTAAGGGGTCCCTGAATGGGAAATATGAGCGGGAGAAGTGCCAGCGCCGCTGAACATGTTTAGAGCTGGGATCGGTCGAGTCGTGCGCCTGGCACGCTCGGCCCAGGGCTACCTGGCCGGCTTCGGGACGGCCGGATCGCTGCTGGCCGGGGCGGCGCTGATGTTCATCCTGGCCAGCGCGCTGGTGGCCTTCCGTGGCTGGCCGCACGTCGCCGCGCAGCCCTCGCCGGGCGAGGTGGTGGTCTCGCCGCGGCCGACCGCGGCGAGCGCCTCGCTGGTTAGCCGGCGCCTGGCGGTGATCTCGGCGCCTGCTGCACCGGCCGGCGCACGGCCAGGCGGGCGTCCCGGCGGCGCAGGCGGCGGCGCCGCGGTGGTGGTGGTGCCGGGCGCCGGGCGGCCCGGTGGTGCCGTTGGTGCCGTTGGTGCCATGCCAGGCAGCGGGCATCACACGATCGGTCAGCCGCCGTCCACATCTGTGCCCGTGCCCACCTCGAGCGCGGGCGCCGCGCCGTCCGCGTTGTCCTGCGTGGCCGGCGGATGCGCTTCCCCGGCGCCGTCGAACTCGGGCGGGTCCGGCCCCACACAGCCCCTTCAGCCGGTGGTCAAGCAGGCCGCGGGCGCGGTGGCCCCCGTGGTGTCGGGCACCGGGAACCAGGTCGGATCGGGCGTGCAGCAGACCACGGGCGCCGCGGGCGGGGCCGCTGCGCCGGTGAGCCCGCCGGCCGCGGGTGCCGTCAACAGCGTCGGCTCGGGCGTGTCCAAGACCGTGACCACGGTGAGGCAGGGGATCGCCGGCACGCTCTCAGGTCTCGGCCAGTAGTCGCGCCCCGGCGGCTCAGGCTGCGGCGAGCTCGCGGGTGAGGAAGCGCAGGCTGACCGCCTGCAGGTCGGGGTCGTGCTGAACCGAGCGATGGTGCCCGCCGGGCACAGCGATCAGGCGACTGTGCGCAGAGCGGGTGAGGGTGGCGAGTTCGCGCGAGTGCTCCACCGGAACCTGCTCGTCGCCTTCGGCGTGCAGGAGGAGCACCGGCGCCTGGAGCCCGGCGACCGCCGCGCGCTCGTCGTGCGCGGCCAGGAAGCCCTGCAGCGCTCCCGCCTCTGCCGCGAAGGTGAACCGCCCCTCGGTCAGGCCCCGGCTCAGGCCCTCGGCGCTGGCCGGGCAGATGGCCACCACCGCGGCGGCGCGTGCGGCCTGCGCCGAGACCAGGGCGAGGTAGCCGCCCATGCTCGAGCCGCGCAGGGCGATCGGCGCGTCGGCCCCCGGACTGGCCCCCAGACGCGAGCGCAGAAGCTCGGCCATCGCGACGACGTCGTCCAGCGCCCGGCCATCCATCGGGCCGTCGCTGTCGCCGTGTCCACGCTGATCGAAGGCGAGGGCGCCCAGGCCGCTGCCTACGGCAGCGCGCGCGAAATCGTGGTGGTTCTCCTTGGCCGAGCCGGCCCCGTGCAGCACGACCACCCCGCCACCGGCCGGTCGGTCGCGGCCGGGCAGCCACAGCGAATAGGCCAGGCCATCGTGCCGGCCGATCTCGGTCGGGAGCTCCACCGTCACCGGGCGCGGGCGAGGCACGCGCCGA